>JAYEPK010000418.1:0-2356 GCA_034723935.1 Thermoplasmatota archaeon | reverse complement strand
AACTGATCCAGGCTCTACCAGAACAGTATTGATCGGATGGGGTGAATTTTTATTTCACGTTGATCCAGGTATGCCCATAACGTCTTTTATCAGTGAAGATCGATAGGATGGCAAATGCACGGTACCGTAACTGCGAAATGGGAAGATGAGCCGAGGGGTCCGTTCTTTGAAGACGGATGCTCATTGTTCTGCCATTGGTAGTTCAACGATGAACCTGGTTCCTTTGGTCCTGTCTCCCTTGACCCGATCTTCCACTCTTATGGTTCCTGAATGTCGATCGACCAGAGCTTTCACGAGAAGGAGTCCTATCCCCGTATGGGCTTTCTTTGTAGGCTCTTTGGATCGATCGAACAGGGTCTTCTTCATTTTATCCGGGATGCCGGATCCATGATCTGCTATCTCCAGGACCGCTTTTCCCTCCTTTTCATCCTTTCTCAGTTCGATCTCCAATTGTGCTTCTTCAAGGTTCTGGAACTTGATCGAATTGTGCAGAAGATTGAAGAAGACCTCTGAGATTATCTCCTCGGCCTTGATATTGATGTTCTTTTCGTTGCATTTTACCTTTATCCCAAGTTTCTTGTTGCTGAATACCCTTTTTACATTCTTGACGGTCTCTTCCAGGAGCTTGACCAGGTCGATATCCTTTTCAAGTTTTTCAACAACATTCAATCTTGATAGCAGGAGAACGCTTCTTACGAGCCTCAGGGTTTCCTCCGTGATCTTCTTCGAGTTGTCTAGGGCCACGGCCACCTTTTCTTTGTTGTCAATGGACATCCTGCCGATCTCTATCCAGGCATCGATGCCCTGGTGCAGATTACCTATGTCATGCCCCAGAAGATCAAGGTAGAACTCGGCTCTGTTCATCTCTTTTTTCTTTCCCTTCTCAGCCATAATTCTTTCATCATTCTCTCTTTTGAGGTCCTCCAAGATGTTAAGCGTTGCTTCCTGGGCCTCTTTCAGTTCATCATTGGCCAGGATCAATCTGTCCATCAATTCCTTCTGTGCTGTCCTGTCCGTGATAAAAGCGAATGACCCCTGTTCTATGCCATTTTTCTCGGGAAGGGTGGTAGCTTTGAAATGTGCATGAAGGAGTTCCCCGTCCCTCCTTATTATGGGGATTTCATAGTTTTGAGATCTGGTGCTTGAGATCTTTGAAGTTTGCTCCTTTATCAACTTCAGATTATTCTCATCGAAGAAATCATGGATGTGTATTCCGATGATCTCTTCCCTGGAGTATCCAAGCATATCACACAGTGATTTGTTCACATCAACACTGATGAGGTTCGCATCAACCCTCCAGTAACCTTCCAAAGTCGTCTCGACAAGTGTCCGGTGCAGTTCTTCGCTCTCTTCCAGAGCTTTTTCAACCCTCTTGCGGTCCGTAATATCCTCTGCGACCTTGATATAATGGGTGATATCACCCTTTTCATCAAAGATAGGGGAGATCTGGGCCGATTCCCAGTAGAGGCTGCCGTTCTTGCGCTTATTGTGGAATTCACCTTTCCACGTTCCTTTAGTTGTGATCGTTTCCCACAGGGTATGGTATTCTTCATCCGATGTATCGCCGGATTTCAAAACCCTTGGATTATTGCCGATCAATTCCTCTGGTGCATAGCCCGTCATTTGTGTGAATCTTGGGTTCACGTACACCAGGTTCCCTTCCAGGTCGGTGATTCCAACGGCTGCGGGACTCTGTTCCATGGCAGTGGATAGTTTACGAAGCTCCTCTTCCTTCTTCTTACGCTCGGATATATCAACAACGATTCCCCTCAAACCTGCGAGTTTATCTTCTTTGATCAATTGATTTGAATAGATCATTGCCGGGAAAGTGGATCCATCCTTTCTTTTTACGGTATATTCATGGCTCTTGACATGGCCTCCCATCATTTTTTTCATAATGTTCTCTTTGGCCTTTTCTCTGTCTTCCGGTATTATTATTTCATAGAGATTGAGCCCATTTTCAACATCATCCCTTGAATATCCGGATATATCATATGCCTGTTCGTTCACGAATGTAAGGATTCCGGAAGGATCCGCCTCATAAACTACCTGGGGTAGTAGATTGGCCATTTCTCTAAACCTCTTCTCACTCTCAATAAGTTCTTTCTCCACTTTCTTCCGTTCTGTGATGTCGATGGACCTGCCCTGGAAGCCTATGATCTCACGAGCATCGTCAAACAACAGGTTGGCTGTGAGTTCTACATCTATTATTGTTCCATCCTTTCGAATCTGTTGTAATTCAAATTTATTTTGAGCGATATCTCCTTCTTTATATCTCGTAATCAGTGTTTCGGCGGCCTTTTGAATCCTGCTAGTTTCACAACTCCTGAAGGTATGCTCAGGATCCAAAAGGCCG
>JAYEPK010000417.1:0-2361 GCA_034723935.1 Thermoplasmatota archaeon | reverse complement strand
GGTGGAAGTTCTGGTTCACGAAATCATACGAGATGGGGGAGCTTCCCATGCAGACATACAATGTCGTCCTCTACAACATGAACCCCTGGCTCATCTGGTACGTCCTTTGGGATTCCATGAACACCATGAGTGCCGAGGCCTTCGCAGAAGCACTTTATACATGGGACCGCCCTCTTTCAACCTACCAATCCTATACGACTTACGAGGACTGTCTTGGTTGGCAGTTCAGGGGAAAGGCCACCACCGACCCCAAGCTCATGAGATGGAACATGTATGATACAGACCCATGTCCTCTGGAGATCCCGGGTTTCAAGAACGACGGTGAGGATACCGACGGCGACAGGATGGAGGACAACTGGGATCCAAGGCCAACAATACCGGATGATAGGCTCGATACTGCCATCTCCCTCTACAGGATCGGCTATCCGCAGCCTGGTGGCGGTCTTGATTGGTATGTTCCGGCCTTCGGCCCGGGGAACCAGTTCCCCGTATCCGCATTCTTCGCACCCAACTTCAACTCGCTGGATGGGGACCCACCGGCATTCATGCATGACTACTACGGCTTCCCCTACAGGATCATCGACTCGACAATGAACAAGGGAATGTCACTTTACATGGAGATCATCGTTGGTATCGAGAACGGTCATCCGGGAGCAGAGTTCTTCCAACGAGGTTTCTACAGTTACCTCAATGTCTCGATCACATTCCACAACGGATCGATAGATGTGGATCCGGAAGTATACGGTGAAGGCCCAACGGCTAACGTCTCCTACGATCTCGACGACGATGTGGATGGTGATGGCATCCCAAGAATATTGGACATCAATCCTATGACTGGTGCCTGGATATACAATCCGGAAGAGGCGCAGCATCCGATGTTCGCCCTGGGATTGAATGATCTCAATCCAGGCAATATACCGGATGAACTGTACTTCGATGAGTTCAATCCTTCGGACTTCGTTATAGGCGGCTTCGGCCCATGGCCTGGACCCGACGATCCCTACTACACGGAAGCCACCGGAGAGCGGCATGACGGATTGCAGCTCCCGTTCATCAACGTGTCCAACTATCCGGACCCGAATGCTCTCCACTTCACCGGATCGAACATCTGGGTATACTGGTCATCTATGACCTTCTACAAGATCGGGTTCCACTTCATGGTACCCGAGGGGGTCATGGCAGGGTTCGTGGTAATGGACATGACCATAGACACGCAACAGAACATCCATGTTGAAGAATCCTTCGATGCCTTCGGAGGATACAAGTATATTGCATACTGACGACAGGATGATATGGAACAACGGGGGAGCTTTTCGGAGCTTCCCCTTTTTTTATATGAAGATTCGGTGTATTCACTGAATCTTCACTTCTCTGCTCAGAACGGGTTAGGATCTGTTCATGAGTGTTTATTTTCTTTTCCATCATACGGTATATATACATAGAAATCCTTGAACGTCCAGTTCAGCTCGGGTGGACCCTGGAGGCGCTGTTATGGGTAAAGTTAGACGGTTTGCGCTGATCGCGATCTTGATCCTCATGATGTCGATGCTTGTTCCGGTATTGGACATGGTAGCAGGTGGAAGGCCGATATTCTCATCCAATACACTTGCTGTATGGGATATCTACGAAAGGAACCAGAAGGTATGGGACCTTGAAGTGGACGGTAACGGACGGATATACATTGTCTATACTACGGATGAGATGTATTACCTTGACACTTACATCGTGCATTCGGATGACGGAGGAAAGAGCTGGTCCAGCTCTTCCAGGATCGACGATGTTCTCAGGGACGGGAACGAATCCAACGATAGGTCCGCACAGAACACCCCTCGTATTGCGATCGCCTCGAACGACACAGTATATGTTGCCTGGAACGATGCAAGGGAAAAGAGCTATTTCATGGAACAGCCATCTCATATCAGGGTAGCTTGGTCCGAAGATGGGGAGAACTTCACAAGGAGCATAAAGGTCACACCATTCAAATCCGAACCCTCCTGGGATGCAGTAAAACCGGATATCGCCGTAAATGACGAGGGACGGATCTTCGTTACCTGGCTGGATGAGAAGGATTCAGGAGCATACAAGAACGTCTGGAGCTCATATTCCGACGATGGCGGATATACCTGGTCAGAGATGATGCAGATCAATGATGATGGTACGGATTACAGGAACCATGATTTCCTCAAATGTGCATTGAACGGGGATGACATATACGTCACATGGCATGACAACAGGGAAAATGACGACCAATACAGACCCTATGTTGCATGCTCCCACGATGGCGGAGAGACCTTTGGAGAGAACAAAGCCGTATCGGATGACAAGGAACCTGTCAATTCTCGTCAGTGGCCTTCCCCTGCG
>JAYEPK010000416.1:0-2361 GCA_034723935.1 Thermoplasmatota archaeon | reverse complement strand
CGACACCGACGGGGATGGTGTCTCCGACTGGGAGGAGGACAAGGCAGGGACCGACCCGAACGATCCCGAGAGCTATCCCGGCAGGAAGGATAAGGAGAACGATCTGACATGGATATGGTTGGCATTAATCATAGCAGGGGTGCTCCTGTTCATCGGAGGGGTGATCTACACCCTGGCGAGAAGGAACCAATCAATGATGGATCCCGAAGAGTGATCAGTCCCTTAGAGCTATCACATCTATCTCGACCAACGCACCCAGCGGGAGCCTGGAGGTTTCAATTACCGCCCTTGCAGGCGGATCGCCCTCGAAGAACAGGGAATATGCATCGTTGAAGCTCTTGAGATCATTGATATCATCCAGATAGACCGTGACCTTCAGTATCTGATCCAGGGAAGAACCCCCCGCATCAAGTACGGCTGCTATGTTCTCCATCGCCTGTTTGGTCTGTTTTTCCATGGTTGCACCGGCAAATCCATTCCCTGCCGGATTGAGACCAAGTTGACCCGAAATGAAAAGCAGCGGTCCGGCACACACTCCCTGGGAATACGGCCCCAGGGCTTCCGGTGCGTCATCTGTGCTCACGATCTCCTTGATCCACTTCATACCTGTTGTCAATAAAGAACCCCCATTCGATGGATCATGTATGGGTATGGGACAATAAAAATCATTCCTGTGCGAGTTCGTATTCCTTGATCACCTTGTAGATCGGTCCATCGGGTGTGAGGTTGGAGTTCATGAGGTGGATTTTCCGGATCGGGGTGGAATATTCGCTCTTTATCAACTTCTCGAGACACCTTTCCATGGACACTTTCAGGGCAAGTGGATCGACATTTTCCTTTACCCTTCCAACAGTGATATGTGCCCTGAAATCTCTTCTTTCTCTCTGTATGCCACATTTCTGGTTGAGCGAGATGTCCAGGTCCATGGCGAGCTTTCGGAGTTTACCGGAACTCTCGAGCCCGAGCCACAGGACATAAGGCCTTTTCCAGTTCGGGAATGCTCCAACCTCCTTTACACCGAGTTCGAAGGGGACCTGGTCCTTCAAGAGGCCGATCGGGGCATCCTCGATATCCCTTACGGGGCAAGGGGATTCTCCTATGAACTTCAATGTAAGGTGCATTATGTCCGATCTGACCGGCCTGATATTCTTTCCAAACGAAAGAAGCTCGTCATACAGTTCCGAAAAAGCATTGTTCTGTCGTACCTTGACAGCAAAGAAAAGTCTTGTCAAGGCTCCTCCTCCAGGTGCTTGAAGAGATCGTTGATCCGTTGGTGAAAGGTATCCTTTCCTTTTTCGTTCACCATCATGATATCCGCTCTGGCGATGACCTCTCCGAGCCCCCATCCGAGTTCCCGCTCATCCCTTTCCCTGAACTTCTTGCGGTTCTTTGTGTCGTCACCTCTTCCCCTCTCCGACAGCCTTTGAAAACGAATATCGGGAGATGAATGTACTGCAAGGACGATGAAGTGTTTCTCCCACCTGCTCTTGAAAAGGGTGGCTTCCATGGTGCTTCTGAGTCCGTCGATCATAACGAGTTCCGTGTCCGGTCTCAGAGAATGTTCAATGGTCTCGATCAATCTCCTGGCCCAGATATCCTCACCGTACTTCTTTCTCTCCATATCAGCATAGATGCCGGTCTCCACAGGGTCCCGATCCGTGCAGTGGAGTGTGAAATATGATCTGACAACATCGCCCATGGAATGCACGTTCGCTCCCATGTTGGATGCAACCTCGGCGATCTCCCCTTTGCCCGAACCGGGCATTCCGCAAACTCCAATGATCCTCATATCATTTCATCCATTTTTTTTGGAATATATAATAGTATATCGATCCAGACTCTTAAAGGTTGTTTGAGTATCCGGACAGTTTGATGATGGGTTCTCAGGGTCCGTTCCGAACTTGCATTTATTGGAAATAAATAGGGGGTGGGTGAAAGTAATAGTCCCGAAGTAACTGTCTGGCAAGTGCTGAACCAGCTTTGGAAGTATGGATGTATTGGACCGCAAACTTAAATAACAGGAAAAATGGAGGGCAAAAAAGATTTATAATCCAAAATCGTTAGTCAGTCTCGTCTATATGTAAGATATAGGACTGGTTGTCCCAGTTTCTCTAATAGAGGTGACCCTATGAGCAATTTGCCGAAGAAAGCTCTCAGCATGGTACTGGTTATGGTAATGGTTAGTTCAGCGTTCCTGCTTTTCATATCTATGCGGGACGAGGACGTGGATGCAAAGATGTCCAATCCAGACGGTGCTGGATACATTTATGTGGATAACAAGGACCCCGATCCCAAGATCGAGTTCGATTGGATAGATGCCACCCAGAAAGGTGAATATCTGGATGAGGCGTGGAGCTATTA
>JAYEPK010000415.1:0-10267 GCA_034723935.1 Thermoplasmatota archaeon | reverse complement strand
GTTCTTTTAATATAGGGAATGAAATCTGTTTTTATTCCCTATATTAAAAGAACTACTGACCTTATAAAAATCCTGTATGACCTTGGATATTCTGACCCAGATGTTGAGACTATGGATATTGTATTTGAGGCTTACAAAAAATATCAGAAAAAGACAAATATCAAAGATTGGAAGATAGCTTTCAGATTACAGGTTAATCATGATGGAAAAGGATTCCAGTCAAAGCAGGATGTTTTAACTGAAATCAGGAAAATGAAACTCAATTGGACCGAGACTAAAATCAATATATTCCTGATGAAGCACTTTTATATTCCAAAAGTTAAAACCGAATTGGCAAAGAACTATTCGATCAAATACTATGAAAAAAGTGAATTGAAAAAAGTCGATGAGAAATACAAGAGTAAACCAAAAGACCTTAAAGAACTGCTTCATAGGATCGAATCAAATAATATTGAGATCTCAGATTCCATGCTTACTTATCTGTCACAATGGATATACAATATACGTGGTGCTCCTGCCCATATTAGAAAAAAGAAACTCAAGAAGGTCCATGATGAGATTGTAACCCATATTGGAAGAGACCCCGTCGATGAACTTGAAGTTGAATATATAGCGCATGAACTGGACATCACTACTGAAATAGAATGGAAACAGCAAGGACATTTTTTGGTATGAAGTCAACTTCTTTATTGGACCTGATTGAACTCAAGTGTCTCGCGATCAAAGATCATCTAGGGAGATTACCGAAAAATAAAGACGAGATCGTATCATCCGGAAAGGAAATTTGTATTTTTATCGGTGATGAATCAATAGACAATATCTGGAACAGCTTTGAGAACATGAAGGAACCTGTCGATAAAGTATATGATTATTTCAATAATACAGATAAAAAGTTTTCATTTTTTTCTTTACCCTATTCCGAAGATGAAATAATTGAGGGTCTGCATCGATGGATAGACACAATGGATGTAAGCGATAAGGAAAGGTATTATTTATTAAGGAATAGACTCGTTCCAAATGATATTATAACTGATATATTGAACATGTGATCCGTATTATTATGGGTTTTATTTCATATTACAACGAAGATTTGCATTCAATAAATTAAATCACTGTTCGTGTTAAAGGGTGTCGGTGAGGTCTATATACCCCATTACATTACCTTGAGTGGCTGAGGATACGCGATTTAAGTTTGAGGCAATCGTCCTCGTTTACAACGTGCGTCCTCAGGCCAGTGTGACCATGCACGAATTCACACGCTATGGGCCATAAGTCGGCAAAGCCTATCTAAAACATGGACTCCATGTACATGCGAACCCGTGCACACATTGGCCACATGGGGCTATGGACCTCAGCCATTAATTATCTTTCGAGGTGATATGCATGGAAACAATATGTGTCGGGATCGATGTGTTTAAAAAAACACGAGCATCATGATCAAGGTACTGAGAGGATCTCCCTGGATCAGCTTAATTTGAAATTCTCTTGGGCACAGCAGAACCCTCGGTTCTGCTGGTGTCGCATCCCGAAGAATTCGATTCTGCTTGAGTCTGCATTATGCAACTATGGCACCAACACTGAATGTTCCACACTCTTCTGTAAACAGGATTTATAACCTGACCTTGATATACACCCGGGGAGAAAGATCGATGTACGAGAGATCGATAAAAGGCGTAAGGTATCAGCTCTGGGGGTTGAACATCCTGGTTCTGGCACTGGTCCTTCTATCTATGATCCTCGGGGCCGCGTCCGGTTTTCTCACCTTCGCTCTCGCACTTGGTATGCTGCTCCTCTCGGGTATCGGTCTTGTCATGTTCATTATCGGGAGCATCTTCCACATTCTGGGAGCCCGGGAACTGGGGAACACCACCATGGTCGTGGTATCGCTTCTGATGTTCATCCTTGCTCCCTTTATCTTCATATCCGGCATGATCATGATGCCCCCTGTAAATTTGATCATCATCCACATAGCTCTCTGGCTTCTTCTGGCATCACCCACAATGCCTTACATGAAGCTTGGTGGAATTTTCCCTGGCTTCCTTGCCGTCCTGTCCCAAACGGTTTTACTGATCTACACGTTGATGATAGCTTTGTATGCACAGGTCGGAGTCAACATTCCGGTGGTAATTGGCATACTTGCGGTCTATTTTCTGTTCGTAGAGATGTCAATGATAATATCCTACATCAGATTAAAAAGGAAGCATTCAGGACCGGAAGTTACGGAGGGTTTGGCATCCGGTGCAGGGGAGATCGATACGGTGGAAAGGAGAGGAGCGCCGATACCGAAGGACCCGAACTTCGATACTGCTTCGAAGCCGGAGGAGAAAAGGTCCTTCAAGGTGCTCGAGTTCGAGTTCTCAACATCATCCTCGAGACCCGATCGCACCTTTGAACAGATTCCCGGAAGGGCTCCTCAAAGAAGAAAGAAAGGGCCCGTTGTCGGGAAGGTGTTGGACCTGGAAAAGATACTTTTCAACACCTCAAGTCCGAAGAAGGAACACGAAAAGGAGTCATACACCGTTCTGGAGGAAGAAGAGATATATATCTCGATGGAGGACCTCTTCATAGACGGGCAGGACCTTTACCATATCCTGAAGGTCCCTCTGACCGCTTCATCAAAGGAGATAAAGAAGGCCTACAGGAAGAGAGCTCTACTTTTCCACCCCGACAAGAACAGGGATACCGGTCCGCTCTATGCCGAGACCATAGGCCGGGAGATGAGAAAGGTAAACAAGGCCAAGGAGATACTGCTGGACCCGGCAAGACGTTCCCTTTACGACTCCCTGTTGAAGAAATGACGTGATTCAGAAACTGTCACCGGTCAGCCTCTCGTACATCTCCCTGTAAAGGTCCGCCACTTTCCTTACCTCACTTTCGGGAAGAGCGGGTATTGGTGGTTCCAGGTCCTTTGCAATGCCCCGGTCCCTGGCCTCCATGAGCTCCTGATGGTATCCCGATGAACGGTAGTACTGTCTGACAGCCTCCTTTGACAGTTCCACGAGGTTTCCATTTTCATATTCCCTGGCATCCCAGAACCTGTCCTCATCGGCGGTGCCGAAGGTGTCGAGGAGCATGAGCTCCCTGTTCTCATCGAAACCAAACTCCTTCTTCCCATCCACATGGATCATACCTCTTACGGCCGCCTGATCGTTGATGAACCGATCGACCTTCATCACGGCCTCGACAATATCGTCCCATTCGTCCCTGGAGAGCTTTGCAAGTTCCCTTGCTTCTTCGTTGGTCACGGGTCGATCGATCTCCTCCAGCTTGGTTGTAGCCTCGAAAAGGGGTTCCGGAAGTGGTTCTCCGTACTTTGGAACATGGTCGTGGGGGAAGCCCACATCCTCCATCTTTATCCTCCCTTTTCTCATCCTGTCCAGAAGAGAACCCGCAACATAGTATCTGGCTATGAACTCCAGTGGGACCAGTATGGAGGTCGAATCGGGAGCTATCCTTGCCATGTCCCTCTCGACCCTCACTCTCTTTACACGCATGGAATCGGGAGATGTCAGTTCGATGAAATGTGTCTTGACACCCAGTTCAGCCGACCTCTCGAACCAGAAGGCGGAGGTTCTGCAAAGGCTCTCTCCCTTCCTTGGTATAATTGACGGTATGACCTTGTCGAATACGGAGATCTTGTCCGTGAACCTGAACTCCAGCTGATCGCTTTCCGGTATCTCGTAGACCTCTTTCACTTTCCCTACCTGGATCAATCTCGGTTCAATGCTTGAATGCTCATCGGACATGGGAACACCTTGCGGTGGGGAATGTGCTCCCTTTATTTATCCTTCTTGGACCTTCTCTTCTTCTTTTTCGAAGGTCCCTTTTCCGTCGGAGGCTCCGCGGCCAGGCTCGGGATCAGTGGTTCAGCACCGAAGATACCTTCACCTTTGGCCTTGAGCTTTTTCGAGAACTCGAAGTACTTGAAACCTCTCATGAGGGCCTGGCCGATGGGGACGGAAATGGCGATGTAGAGGAAGATCCAGTATGGCATGCCTCCTCCGCCCGATGGTGCCATGCACATGGAACCGCATACCTCCTGGAATGCATAATCGGTAAGCTGCCATGACATGTTCCAGGGGACCGTGACGGTCGGTTGAGGGACCGACCATAGGAAGCTGTATAACCATCTGAAGATAAGAATGGCTATGACCATGGAGGCCACGGATGCTTTCATCTGCTGCATCATCATGGCCGACTGCATCCCCATGATATCCTGGTTCTCGGACTGGAGCTTTTCTACCTTTGATTTGTTCCCGGACTTGGTCGCTTCCCTGACCGCCTTGTTGTACTCGTTCATGACCCGCTGTTTCTTTGCAAGGTCCATCCAGTCCATGGTAAAGTGGCGGATCGTGGTTGAGGTCGTGATGGTTATCAGTCCACCGAAGAGCATGGTCAGGACAGGGAACTTCCCGCCGAAACCAATAACAGGTACGAGTACAAGACCTATCATGTCCGATATGGAGTCCCCTAAACTTCGGTCGAACATTATCAGGAAGAGGAAGGCGAAGGCCAGGATGTAGATGAAACCTGTAGGCCCCTGGCAGCTCTCCAGGGGGTTCTGGGCCTTGGGGGTTTTTGTCTCTGCCATGAATTTTTCTCCTTCTTGTGAACCAACAGGAGGGCCGGGACCGAGATTTGAACTCGGGCGAGGGGATCCACAGTCCCCGATGCTGCCAGGCTACACCACCCCGGCCATGGGCTTGAGGTCTATCATCATATCCTATTATTATAAATGATTTATCGGGTTGAAAGCTTCCCATATTTCAGTACGTTCCAGATACCGCTGACCCCCGTTCCGTGAACAAGCATTAGCAATACAAGCAAACCCGCGAACTCCTCGGTCAGGACATAGGGGTCGGTATAGGCATAAAGCCATTCCACCACTTCGTATGTTGTTGTTCTGAACCCACCCATGAACGGCCAGAGTGCACTTTGTGGGTCCATGAACATCCCGTCCAGCAGTTGATGGAATATCACACCGAAGGCTACAGGGGTCAGTTTCCTGAAAAAGGTAGATGCCAGCAGGAAAGATACTGCAAAGAGCAGTGTATGGCCGATGATCCTGCCGTTGTTCTGGGGGAGCAGTAGGTGGCCGATCGGTTTGTCAATGAGGTCCGGAAGGAAGGCCCCGAGGACCAGGAGCCTGATGTCCCAATCAAGGTCCTTTTTAATAAGAAAAGGGAACAATGTGAGTCCGAGATGTCCAAGGACCATCATGGCGATGATCCTCCGTTCCTGAACATTCCTATCACTCTCTCAGAACCTGGTTTATCAGGTCCTCGTCCATCTGAATGGATTCGTCACATTCGGCAAGCATTCTCTCGGGAATGTTCTCTCCATGATACAAGCGAACGATCATCCCCATATCCCTTATGGCCTTGATCAGCGGGAGAAGGTCCGGGTCGGAACAGACGAGGGATATCTGGTCGATCATCCTATCCGTGCAGAGCCTCGTCACATCGACAGCCATCGAGACATTTACACCCTTTCTCTTGAACTGACCATCCATGGTCTTGGTCAACTCTCCGGTCCTGACCTTGAAACGGGGAAGATGTCTCAGGGATTGGAGGAACTTCTCCACTCCCTCGTATCTGTTCCGGTCCTCCAGAGGTGTTTCGGGGGTCATGTATGGTATCGATTTGTAGTAGTAAGTTCTGAACCTCTGGGAATCCTCGGGTGTTATGAACTGGGAGAAGGTCAGGAAATCGACCCTCCGGTAGTCGAACTCATTTCTCAGTATGCCGTCAAAATAATCTCCGTCTATGAAAATACCGATCGAATCACGTTTCAATATTACACGCTCCATAGTATTGCTATCTTCATCATATACCGTGTCATTGCGGAAGGAATCGTTCGCGTGACACTCATCTTCCCTCGAATGAGGTATGACCGTTAAATATCTTTGCCGTCAGGGTCTGAGACGTACGGAAGCAACCACATCTATGACCTCCGGATGCTCCGAGTACCATTCGACCGTTGACCTTATAATGGTGTCCAGATCGGTATATCTCGCCTGCCATCCGTGATAGGAGAGCTTCTTTCCCGATGGATTGTATCCCTGGTCCTTGTAGGGGACATCAGGGCTCTCCTGGATCGGCAGGTCGGATGACATTGCCGAAAGGACCCTCTTGACGATCGATGAGATGGGGTCCCTTATCTCGGATGTTACATTGAAAACGGCAACACCGCTTATGATCCTTCTATCCGGTCCTTTTGGTTTCTCCGGATTCTCGGTCGTTGTGGCGATATTCGTTCCGTGTATCACCGTTCTTCCCGGAGGGGTTCTTTCGGCAGGAGTGTCCTCTGCCCTTCTGATATCCGGATGTCCGGATATGGACCTTCCCAGGAGCTCAAGTGCATAGCAGACATCCAGGACGTGTAGCCAGTCTCTATATTTTTCACCGGATCCCCTTCTAACGATCGGCGGTTTGCCCTGTGTCACCATCTTGATGGTCCTTGGAACCAGGTTCCAGACCGTTTGATCGGGCCCTATGACCTCACATACCCTGGCGATCACTATGGGTATATCTCCCCTCTTCCCGGAAAGCGCTACCAATCTCTCACCGGCTGCCATGGTCGTTGCATAGGGGTTCGATGGGTCCAGCGGGGCTCCTTCTTCCCTTCTCTGAACGGTGAATGGGCAGGAACCATATACCTCGTCCGTGGAGACATGAAGTAGGGGGATCCCATTCCTTGCACAGGCATCCGCCAGTACCTTGGCGCCCAGAATGTTGGTCATCACGAACTTTTCCATTCTCTCGTTGAAGGTGGACCTGTCGTTCTCCGAGGCCAGGTTGATGACAAGGTCCGATACTTTGAGGTAATGTTCGAAAGATGCCAGTTCGTTTATGCTCCCCTCCTTGAACATATACCTTCCTTGGAATTCGGAGATCCCCATCCTGGTTTCCATGTCCTCCTTTCTGCATAGGTCCAGATTGATGATGGTGGCATCTGGGTCCCTGGCAAGGATATGGGGTATGAGGTTCGAACCGATGAAACCGTTCCCCCCTGCAATGAGATAATCCACTTTCCGCCCTCCTGATGGGAATAAGGTAGTATATGCGGACTTATTTGTAAACATTGTCATTGGGGAAAACTACGCCCTCTCTTCGAACTATGATGGGTGGTAATGCTTGCGGAAATGCTGTCCGAAGGATCTGATTCTGTTTCGGTTCGATTATTAAAAGGATTAAATATCTTGGGTCACTCTACTTGACCTGATGTCTCGTACAGGCTCCAGGGCGTTGGTCCTATCATTTCTCATCCTGGGCATGGGTTTCCTTGCGGTGGTCCATATTCCCGACAGTACCGATGCCGCGGGAGGGGCCCTGGTAACAATTAACCCGGATCCTGGAAATAGTGCCCTCTATGCCGAGGTAGACCCGGTACGCGGAGGGATAGTGACCTTCACGGGGACGGTAAGCATCGAACAACCAATTGATCTTGATGCTCAGTATGTTTCCGTGCAGCTCAATGCAGGGATAGAAGGATGGCAGGTTACCAGGATACCGTTGATAACTGCCGCCCGCCTTCCAGTGATCGTTCCTTTTTCCGTTTCCGCAATGGTCCCCATGAACACACAGACATCCGGACTCGATGTTACAAAGTTGATGACCATATCCGGTACATGGTCATATGAGCCCGGCCTGCTGAACGGGCAGGTGGAACCGGTTGAGGTCTTCATATACATCCATCAGTTCTACCAGTACAGTGTCAATTGTAGGACACCGTATATCCATACGGCTCCGGGAGGGGAGTTCGATCTCGAGCTGGAGATCACCAATGAAGGTAACGGAGATGACGAGGTCACAGTTGACATCCAAAACAGGGACCGGATGGAAGACAATGGTTGGACCTTTATCTTCGATGCTTCCAAATGGACTCTTCCCCAAGGTGAGACATCTATCATTAAATTCCATGTTACCACGCCCAAGAAGTGGGACACATTCAGGAACAATATCGTGGTCCTGCATTTCGCGGTCAATTCCGAACAGGCTTCCATGTCCAACGCGCTCGGGGAGGCAGCCTATTATTCGGTGTATGTAAGGCAGAGAGGTGTTGCGGTCCCCGGTTTCGAAGCCCCACTAATGGCCCTTGCCCTCCTGTTCTCGGTCTCCGCATCTTTTGTCCGCAGGAGGATGGGGCGATGAGGTCCGGGAGCAAGATATCCTTTTTCCTCGCGTTTTTTACAATCTTCATCATGACATCACAGCTCCCTTTTTCTACCGCAGAGAGCGTGACGGGGGAGGTCCGCCCCTCCGGCGGTTTCTACTGGGAGAAAGAAGGTTTCAAGTACATTCAGGTGAGCGGTACACCCGATGAGATCGGCTACCAGCACGGGTGCCTGCTTGCTGATCTGATACCGATCTCGATATCTGCTTACGCCCATGCTACCGAGCGAAGCTACGGTCTTAAATGGAACCAGGTGACCTTGCTGGCCATGAACTACTGGACCTATGTTCCTGAAGAGCAGAGAGAGGAGATCGATGGAATTGCCCGGGGAGCGGCCGAGAACGATGCAAGGGACCCGACCGGTGACCCGGTAGATAGATGGGATATACTTGCCCTGAACGCAATATGGGATATCTGGTGGAGGTCCGAGCTCTCGGGTAATCCATGGTGGTGGCTTCCGTTCTCCACGGACCTTCCAAAATATGAACCCAGAACCCCGCACCACTGCAGTGCTTTCGTCGCGACGGGAGACGCAACCGCGGATGGCGGCTTCGTAATGGCCCAATCGCTCTGGATGCCCTATTTCCTTTCACCTGCCCATGCTGTGTTCATGGATCTCATCCCGAACACCGGGAACCGCATTTTCATGGAGGTAACTGCAGGAATGATCTGGTCCGGGACGGAGTTCTACATGAACTCTGCTGGAATGGTCATATCCGAGACGACCCTTGGAACAGGTCCCTACCAGTGGTTCGGTACCCCCTCCTTCGTCAGACTGAGGAAGGCAGCCCAGTTCTCCGATTCGATCGATTCCTTCAAGGATATCATGCTGGAGCAGACCAACGGTGCTTACTGCGGTGATTACCTGCTTGCTGATGTGAAGACCAACGAGGTCGCCATCCTGGAGCTCGGTTCTTATGAGTGGGAGCTCAGGAGGACCATGAACGGTTTCCTTCCGTCCTGCAACTATCCGTGGGACCCGGAAGTTGCGGAGGAAATGGGTGCGGCCCGGGAATGGGACCATGGCTGTTATCCAAGATGGGTACGCCTGGAACAGCTCAGGGACCGTGACTACGGGAACATCACGGTTTACCACGGAATGGAATATCTGGCCGATCATTATGATACCGTGGAGGAGAAGATAAATCCCTGCTCTCATACCCTTTGCGGGCATGTTGAGAACGCATCCGGGTATCCGCATGGTTCCCTTGATTCCAAGATCACCAACAGGACCATGGCATCCAGGATGGAGGCATGGGCAAGATTCGGGCATTCCTGCGGTCAGCCTTTCCTGGTGGAAGACCAGAAAAGGGACAACCCCGATTATGCCTTTGATGATCTGGTGGATATCATACCCAAACCCTTTGCAACCTTCTCTCCATTCTCCACAATGGAGATCACCATCAGGACCTCCGGCGGGGAGCCCGTACCGGAAGCGGTTGTGAACCTCACATCAACGATCGACGGAACGACCTTCGAGATGATGACGGGTCCGGACGGTGTGGCCCTGTTCGAGTGGCTGCCAAGATCGGAATACACGATCAACGGGACCAGTGGGGATATGAAAGGGAGCATGATCCATGTTCAGGATGCAGATTCCTCGATTGAACTTGTTGTCAAGGGGCAGACAGGATCGGGTATCCTGTCCGGGGGTGCCTCCGGCATCATCGTATTCCTTGCAATTGCAGTGGTGGTTACGGTTGCGGTAATGGTGTTCGTGCGCCGGAAGAAAGGGTAAGTAAGATATCCCATAAGGTGTATTCTCCCATGGGTCCCGGGATGCTCTACTGTCCTAATTGTAGTGCCTTTCAGCATGATGCTGGGGCAAAGGTCTGCAGGAAATGCGGTTGTGATCTCTCGTTGAACAGGGAGCCTGAAAGCCCCTTGAAGAAGGAAGTAAGGGAAGAGAGCGTTGACCTCTCGAGCTTCGATGCATCGAGCCCCTGCAGGAAATGCGGCTCTCCCTCCAGATCGATCCGGAAGCAGCTTGAGGTCACTGTTGAAGGAACAAGGATAAGCATCTACGGCGTGAAGATAATGGGCGGTGAGATAACAAAGAATACCGCAACCAGGGTCGAATACGAGATCACCG
>JAYEPK010000414.1:0-10272 GCA_034723935.1 Thermoplasmatota archaeon | reverse complement strand
CCCTCACCGGGATGATCATTGTCATGGCCATCAGAAAGACAAGAAGGTTCGAGGAACCAGAAAAGGGAGGTGATGAAAAATGATGGAACGGTCCACCATTCAAAGGTCCATCCCTGCCATCCTCATAGCACTGCTTTTCGCTGGAACGGTGTTCCTGGGATTCATGGCGCTAGAGTTCGGAGAGCCAAGGGTCGACCAGGAGGGGGCCACGGCAGGTGAGTACATTGCCGGGGGCAACAATGACACCGGCTCCGCAAATCTCGTCACATCGGTGGTCGTGAACTACAGAGGTTTCGACACCCTTGGAGAGGTCACGATCCTTTTCCTGGCATCGACCGGCGTTGGAGCTCTCCTTTCTGTCATGGAAATGGACACGCCCAGAAAACAAAAGAACAAGGCCAGGGAACCAAGCTTCATTCTCCAGCAGGGCTCAAGGCTGATCTTACCCCTGATAATATTGTTCGGTGTCTATGTATTCGTTCATGGACATCTATCCCCCGGAGGAGGATTTCAGGGTGGGGTCATCATCGCTTCGGGTCTTTTACTGTTTTACATTTCGAACAGGGAGGCAAAGGCCAGGCACAGAGTGCTCTCCTGGGTCGAATCAACTTCAGGATTGGCCTTCATAGGAATTGGTGTGATCGGACTTGCAACAGCAAGTATCTTTCTCGATTCCCATGGGGTCGTCAATAAGGACATCGGGCTTCTTATTTCAGCAGGACTCCTGCCACTGATCTACATTGCAATAGGTCTCAAGGTCGGATCGGAAATGACCGGGCTCGTTGACAGGTTCAGGGGGGATGTCTGATGGACGGCACCGGCATAGTATTCTACGGAGGAATACTGCTTCTTGCAGCGGTCGGGATCTGGGCAGTGCTCTCTCGAAGGAATGTTATCAAGGTGATCATGGGGATCACCATCATCGAGACCGCGGTAAATCTCCTGATCGTTGCGATCGGCTACGTTTCCGGTCGGAACGCGCCGATAGTCAAAGGAGATACGGATATCAACATCGATCCGGTGGGTGATGTGGTGGATCCGATCCCTCAGGCCCTTGTCCTGACAGCCATCGTGATCGGATTGGCAACCACGGCCCTTGCCCTGGTGGTAGCTGTGGGCCATTACAGGAGGTCGGGAACACTGGACCTCAAGAGCTGGAGCTACGGCCTGACCGATGAGAAGGAGGGGAGAAAATGAACGCTGACCTACTTCCCGTTCTTCTGATCATCATACCCCTGGGAACTGCTTTCCTTACAACGCTCATCGCTACTTTCTCGAAGAAGATAGCGAGATACCTACCGTTGATGGGAGTTCTGGCAATGGTGATCATCGCCATTTTCCTCCTGATCGAGGTCGTGAACAGTGGAAGTGTCACCTCGGTCACAGGTTTCCAGGATAGAGAACTTACCGACGGTGGAACTATTCCACTGGGAATACATCTTGTCGCGACCCCTCTTGGTGCCTTGGTGGCCCTTGGCATGTCCGGGGTGGCACTCTTCGTATTGACATCCCACATATCCGATAGTGGGGACAGGAGCGAACCGTGGTTCTCACTTCTTGTGATGATGGCCACTGCAGGTGCGGTTGGAATGGTCATCACGGGAGACCTCTTCAATCTCTTCGTTTTCCTTGAAATAACATCCATCTCAGGGACCTCTCTCGCTGCCCTTCCCCGGGGCAAGGTCAAGAAAGGCCTCAACTGGAAGGGGGCGTTGGGATATGCAATAATATCCGCCCTGGCCTCCTTCCTGATCCTTGCAGGGATCGCCCTGATATACGGAGCCACACAGACCCTTAACATGGGGATGATACCTGCCAGACTTCTCGACGCAGATCCTTTCCTGATAGGAACTGCTCTTATCCTGATGCTCGTAGGGTTCGGGATCGAGGCAGAGGTATTCCCTTTGAACGGCTGGGCTCCGGATGTCTACAAGGGTTCAAGGTGGGGGACCTCCTCGATCTTCTCTGGAGTGATAGGAAAGGCCGGTCTTGTCGCCATGATCAAAGTGGTCCTTCTCATGGTGGGACCTGCTCTGGATGGATCATTGGTTGCGGACATACTCCTCTGGGGCGGTGCCGCCACCTTCCTTGTGGGTGAAGCAGCAGCTTTCACTTCCAAGGACATATACAGGTTGCTCGGTTTCTCTTCGATCGGCATGTTCGGTCTGATGCTCGTTGCATTCTCTCTGGGTTCCGAGAACGGTATCTGGGCAGGGGTGTTCCTGATACTGGGACATATGATCCTGAAACCAGTGCTCTTCTCGATAACCGGGAGGATCACTGACAGGGACACGAACACACCGCTTTCAAAGCTGGATGGACTGATGGACCGATCCAAGACAGGGGCCTTCCTGTTCGGAGGAGCCGCCATCATGCTGCTCGGCATGCCCCCATCCCCGATATTCTGGGGAAAGTTCTACATGATTAACGAGATCGGCGCCCAGGGTAACTGGCTCCTGCTCGGCGTCATACTGCTCGGAACACTGCTAGAGGCAGGATTTATCGGGAGACTTCTCTGGAGGGTCTTTTCCGGAAATGGAGAGAACGGTAAGACGAAGATACCGTTCCTCCAGGGAACGACAGCAGCTGTGGCACTGGGTCTCTCGGCAGCCATCGGGTTCATGCCTGGCATCATCGAACCGATCATCAACAGCATTGCGGAAGATCTGCTCGGGAGGTGGTTCCAGTGATCGATCTCCTGACCGTTGATGCTCTCCTGATCACGTTGACACTGGGCGTACTTCTAACTCTCCTGACCTATAGATTGAGATGGGTCTCAGGGATCATCGCTCTGCTTTCCAGCGGTTTCGCGGCAGCTATCATCATTGCGATGGGAGCTATGGAAGAGCTTCCGGAAAGTAACCTCACCATAGAGATCCTCCATGGAAGGGGGCTGGAATTATCCTTCGGCATATCCTGGTTCCCGTATCTCTTTCTTGCATCGATAACGGTGATCGCTCCCCTTGTGATCCTTTATTCCCTGGTTCCCATGAAGGAAAGAGCGACCAGGAAGCCGTTCTACGGTCTCATGCTCCTGTCCCTGCTCGGGGGAGCTACCGTGACAATGGCCCAGGACCTGCTCTCGCTTTTCCTGGCATGGGAGATCATGACCTGGTCCGCCCTTCTTCTGATCGATGGAAAAAGGAAGTTCGCAGGCCGCGCGTTCAGAATATACCTTGGGTTCGGAGCGATGAGCGCAGCCTCGATACTTGCAATGATCGCCATGCTGACGAGCCGTGGTTACGAATTGGATTACGGATCGATCACAACAGGTCTCTCCACGGCACCTGACGGCTTCGTGATCGGCTTCCTTATCCTCGGCCTTGCCGCATTCGGTTCCAAAGCGGCTCTTGCCCCATTCCATATCTGGGCCCCGGGAGCATACACACACTCTTCCAGCAGTTTCTCGGCCTTTTTTTCCGGAGGCCTTTCCAAGACCGGTATCTTCGGTGTATTCCTTGTCGTTGATGTATTCATAGGAACTGCGGTCCTTGCAGGGTTCGGTATCTGGAACGGCCTCTCCGGCGTTGGACTGATCATCGCAATACTGGGAGCCGTTACGGCCCTCATAGGTGGTATCATGGCCATGTTCCAGGATGATGCAAAGAAACTCCTGGCATATTCATCGATATCCCAGCTGGGATATATCTTCGTGGGGATCGGGGTCGGAGGTTCCATGGGTGTTGCAGGAGCATTGTATCATGTCCTGAACCATACGGTCTTCAAGACACTGCTCTTCATGGGCCTCGGAGCCGTGATCTACAGAACAGGTGAGCATAGACTATCAAGGATGGGTGGCATGATACATGTCATGCCCGCAACATTCTGGATGTTCCTGGTGGGCATCTTTGCAGCGGCTGCTATACCGATCACATCCGGTCTGGCATCTAAATGGTTGATCTATGAATCCGCACTGGAGATCGGGATCGGACTCGTTGTCCCCATACTCTTCCTCGCATCGGTTTCCGCATTCCTCTACTCCTTCAGGATACTCCAGGGAGGGTTCATGGGACAGCTCCGGGACGAGTTCAAGGACGTCAAGGAAGCACCGCTCCCCATGATGATACCGATGACCATTTTGATGCTCTCATTGATAGTTTTTGCTTTCATTCCAGGTGCTCCCATGTGGCTTATTGAAAAAGCGATGACAGACATTGGATTGACGGCACCCGCATACACGACAATAGAGCTTGGAAGTGGTGTAGGAACCTACTCGGGGCTTGTTGTTATGATCTCCGTCATGGCAGGTTTTGCGGTAGCGGCGATCCTATTCTTCTCAGGGCCTCTGGGGCGCAAGATATCACTTATAGACACGTTCACAAGCGGCGAGGAGCCCATGCCAAGGATGGACAGACGGTACCACTATGCATACAAGTTCTATGCACCGTATGAACGGGTCCTGAAACCTTACTTCAACAACTGGATCGAGAAGACCTACGGGAAGTTGTACAAGGGAGTAAGCCAGATAGCGAGGCTCCACAGATCGGTGTTCAACGGCGATATAACAGCTTATCTCTGGTTGATATTCACCACCATGCTGCTGGTTGGCATACTGTTCTGGCAATACGGGGGGTGGTTCTAATGGCATGGTCCACAACCACATGGGTAATGGTCTTCCTAGCTCCGATCATCGTCTTCACTGCCGGGCACCTGTTCCTTGGAATAGCAAGAAAAGTGACCGCAAGGATCCACCGCAGGATAGGGCCCCCGGTCCTCCAGCAGTTCATCGATGTGATGAAGCTCTTCGGAAAGAGGGAATCCACGACCCATTCATGGGTCCAGGATATGGGAGCCCTCTTTGCTGTGATAGGTGTCTTCGCATCCGCTCTCTTCATTCCGATCGGAGGAGATGCGGTCCTCTCTTTCCAGGGAGATCTGATAGTACTTGCATACCTCCTTGTGATCGCACCCCTTGGAATGGCACTTGGAACCGGTTCTACGGGAAATCCGAACTCTGCCATCGGGGTATCCAGAGGTCTGATGCTGATGATGGCCTATGAACTGCCTTTCGCCATGGTGCTGGTCACGGTGATCCTGCACTTCAAGACCGCATCCCTGGCCGAGATCGTCGAGTCACAGGACAATTTCAAATGGGCAGTGTTGTTCCTTCCATTATCTGCCATAGCGGCGGACCTTTCTCTGCAGGCAATGATGGGAGAGAAACCATTTGATCAGCCAGTAGCACCATCCGAGATAGGGTCCGGGCCAATGGTCGAATTCGGAGGAAAATACCTGGGCATGCTAATGGTATGGCATGCCATGTCCATTGTGGTCGAGGCAGGGTTGTTCGTGGATCTGTTCCTGGGTGGTGGGGTAGTATTTCCGGGTGATGGAACGCTTGCCCTTGTCGGAAATATATTCGTCTGGCTGCTCCTGTCACTTGGAATGTTCATGATAGCCGTTTTTATAAACACCGTCTTCGGACGTTTCAAGATGGGGCAGGCCTTGAGGTTCTACTGGGGCTTCCCAACATTGATCGCGTTGATCGGGCTGGCCCTCGTTGTCCTTTCCAATCTGGGGGTGATAAATTGGTAGATGAAGAGCCAAAAGGCGGGCTGCTTGACCAGAATGGCATACCGATAACGAACCTTCCGAAAAGGGGTTTTGTAAGAAAGGTCGCAGATTGGGCCTCGGCGAGGTCCATGTGGCTGTTATGGTATTGTACTGGATGTGGAGCGGTCGAGCTTCCACCCAGTTTCACTTCAAGATACGACATGGAGCGCTACGGCATCGGACCAATGGCAACTCCAAGACAGGCTGATATTTTCCTCATTACCGGATATCTCTCGGTAAAGACCCTGAAAAGGGTGGTCAGGTCCTATGAACAGATGCAGGATCCAAAATACGTTCTCGGTCACGGTTCATGCACCATCGACGGCGGAATGTACTGGGACTCCTACGCGACGATAAAGGATGTGGGAATGTACATACCGATCGACCTATACATCGCCGGATGCATGCCGAGACCGGAAGCCATCTTTCAGACATTCGAGAAGCTTCAGGATATGATCATAAAGGGATCGGCAGACGGTTGGAGACGCTACAAGGAGAACTACAGATATTACAGAAGTAACCAGGACAAGGTGTTCAAGAGGGGACCGGACTGGGCGCTGGAAGAGCCTGTCCTTAAGTGAGGTGATATGATGATAGAAGATACTTTCAATCACCCGGGAAGGAAGGACGAGGTCCGAAAGGATTATGTCCCGGGCAAGGTCAAGCTCGAAGATGCACTATCGAAGATCGAAGCCATCCTGAAAGGAACGAAGACTAAGAAGATAAGGGACAGGAGAGGGGAGATCACTGTTGAAGGTAGTGTGAAGGACCTGGTCCTGCTGGAACTCAAGAGGCTTGGATACGATCATTTCGTGGCCCTGTCCTGTATAGATCAGCTTGAGGACAACAAGTTCGACCTGGTCTACCATCTCTGCTCCTACGGGGTAGGGGCGCTTGTGATGGTGAAAACGAATGTGGACAGGGATGCACCTTCGATCGGAAGCGTTGTGGAGATCTTCCGGCCTGCAATTACCTACGAGAGGGAGATACACGAGATGTTCGGTGTTTCCTTCCCCGGCAACCCAAGGCTAACACAGTTCATTCTGGAAGATTGGGAAGGACCACCTCCAATGAGGAAGGACTTCGATTCGATCTCTTACTCGCAGGAGACCTATGGTATGAAGGTCAGATACGAAAAAGGTCTACCTCCAGGCCTGGGAAAGAAGGAGGTGGATAGATGAACGATTATACCACCACCGAGATCATCTTCGGTCCACAGCATCCGGGCATACACGGAAATTTCGGTACCAGACTTGAACTGGAAGGAGATATCGTAAGGACGGCCAGGATAGTTCCGGGATATCTTCACCGTGCCTTCGAAAAGCTCATGGAACACAGGACCTGGATGAAGAACACAGCACTGGTTCCCAGGATCTGCGTCCCCGATCCTGACGTTAACGAGGTCGCATATTCGATGGCAGTGGAGGAGATCATGGGACTCGAGGTTCCGCGAAGGGGACAGTATATCAGAACGATCGTTCTCGAGCTTTCAAGGATCGCCGCCCACCTCATGGGGTTGGGCGGCATTGGCGGGGCGATCGGGCTCTACACACTTCCCATGTGGACCAATGGTGAAAGGGATTATATCCTGGACAGCTTCGAACAGCTCACCGGAGGCAGGGTATATCACATCTACAACTGGCCGGGCGGAGTGAGATGGGACATACCGGAAAACTGGCCGAGGAAGCTGAACAAGGTCCTTGACCATATCGAGGAACAGCTTCCGCACTACTATTCTCTTTTCTTTGAATCAAAAGTTACCGATGCAAGACTGATCGGGCTCGCTCCCTTCAGTTCCCAGTGGGCCGTTGACCACGGGGTCACCGGGCCCAACCTCAGAGCAACGGGTCTTAAGATCGATCTGAGAAGGAACGATCCCTATGCTGCCTACGAGGATCTTGATTTCGATATCATCACAAGGAAGGAAGGGGACGGGATGGCAAGGACCCTTGTGAGATGGTATGAAGTGGGTCAATCCATAAGGATAGTAAGGCAGGCCCTGGAAGAGATGCCTTCGGGACCTTTCAGAGCAAAGACCCCACCACCCCTGGCCTTCATGGCGCCCCCCGGTGATGCGGTTGGCAGGGTGGAGAGTTCAAAGGGAGAGTATAATTATTACATCGTCTCGAAGGGAGGTAAATATCCATACAGGGTCCATGTGAGAGGACCGTCATTCACCCACGGCGTGGATGTCCTTGAACAGCTTCTTCCCGGTTACGAGATCTCGGATGTGGCACTGATAACAGGAACGCTGGATGTTTGTCCCCCGGATATAGACAGGTGATCTCTATGTCGGATATAGTGAAGAAAACAATACGGCCCTTCAGGGCTCTCAGGTTTCTTGGCAGAAAACCCCATACGATAAAGATACCTCACGAGCAGCACAATGACCTCGAGGGAGATCCTCTGCCTACCGAGAGATACAGAGGAGTACATGTCAATGACTGGGATCAATGCATATCATGCGGTCTCTGTGCAATGGTATGCCCCTGCGATGCCATAGAGATGGTGGATGTAGAAGGGGAAGAGAAGAAGAGACCCGAAGTATCCTACGGCAGATGCTGTTTCTGCGGTTTCTGCGAGGACGCATGCCCGAAGAAATGCATGCACCTCACAAGCAACCACACCATGATCGATGACAAAACGGATACGTTCGTATTCCTTCCAACACCGTTTCTGGAAGAGTTCGAGCATGAGTACATGGTGGAACCGAAGAATCTCTGCATGATCAAGAGGACCAAGGATGGAAATAAGATAGTACAGGGTGAAGCAAGATCCAGTAACAAGTGACCATCCATTGCCGATAATAATACAAATACTGGTAAAAGAATGTTAGTGGCCCTCCGTTCCAAATTCCCCGAATTCGGACCTACCAGATAATTAACCTCCGCTCCCTAATAATGACCAAGATTCAAAAAAACCGGTGGGCCCCCTGACCTTCAGCGAAAAATAATGAGTGATTGATAGCAACCGTTTTTCGTCTGGCCGAAAATTCTACATTAATTAATTCGGGCGGGATGACAACAATGACAAATTGATTCCCACCAACTCCAATAAAACAATAATAAAAAACGTTGGTGGGCCCGCCCGGGTCCTTACTAATTTTGGTTTAGAACATGTTTCGGTAATGGATTGCATCTTTCCAATACTATATCACCAATCCTATCAAATCTTGTCTGAATGACGGTTTGGAGGGAAGTGTGTCAATACTAACAGAACATGACTAATGGTATTATGCATATTATGGTTAGAAAAATATATCTATCATGTGACCAATTGCCGACCATGAAGATTCCCAGGAAAGAAATAAATGATATTCAGTCCACTCAGGGATGGCTCCTGATCTATGGCAGAAGAAAAACGGGAAAGACGTTTCTTCTTAGGAACTTCATAGACCATGACAGGTATTACCTTGTCAGAAGGGATGGCGTGATTGTCTCCGGTGATGAAAGACCTATACGTTTCGAGAACATCAATCATTTCCTTGATGATCTCAGGTCACTTCTTCTGGAACAAAAGACAGTGATTCTTGACGAGTTTCAGAGATTGCCCGAATTCTTTCAAGATGAGATCTCCATGGTTCATCCAAACGGAAGGCTTATCCTGACAGGTTCAAGTTTCCAGATGATGGAGAAGGTCCTTTCCCAGAATTCTCCTCTCCTCGGAATGCTCAGCGAGTTCATGATAGACCTGCTTGACCCCTTCGATGCTGTCAGATATCTGGATCTTCCCCACGATAAATCAATAGAATACGGGGTTTTCATGAGGGATCCATGGACGATACCCGTTTTCAGTTTCAGGGGAGATTTCATTAAGGACCTCTGGAGAGTGATCGACCATTCCAGGAATGCGATCCCCAGGTTGATCGGAGAGATCTTTTCTGAAGAATCCAGAAGGAGAAGTCTGGCATATGAAGCAGTACTTGGATTGATAGGAGCCGGAACCTGGTCATCATCCGAGATATCGCATACTCTCTTCACAAGGGGGATCATAGATAAGAATGATAGCAGGCTAGTTTCATCATATATCCGGAACTTGATAAGTATGGGTTTGCTGGAGAAGATACCACTTTTCAGGAATAGGAAGAAGCTATTATACAGGGTCAAATCTCCAATAATGGAAACATATTACTATCTTGTGGACAGGCATAATATTGACGAGAGAGATGTCAGCTTCGATGAAATTAGAGAGAACCTCAAGAAAATGGTGAACCTCCAGATAGAAAGATATTTTGCCGAAGCATTCAGGATAAAACTGGGAGGAAACAGGGAATATTCTCTTGATCCGGAGATCGATTTTATAATCACCGAGGGGAGAAAGAGAAAGCCCAAGATGTTCGGTGAAGTGAAATGGGGAAAAGGTTCTGTTAAGGGTGCATGGAAATTGAAAGAGAATGCTGATGGGTTGGACGTTGATCTAGTATTGATATCGAAAGAAAATATTGAGGTCGATGGTGTAAAGACATATACTCCGGAAAAATTCCTTCAGGATATGATATCCAAAACCACAAGTGGACATTCATAATGGATCAATATGAACCAAATGGAAAGTGGGCCCGCCCGGATTTTTTATCTTCTGATTAATCATTGTTTCAAAAATCTGTCACCATTAAGCACTGAGTTTCTGGGGTGGCAGAGATAGGCAAATCGGGTTATTACAACTTGGTTTGCGATTTCCCTTATCCGGGCGGGATCAGCTATTCAGCAAATATTACCCACT
>JAYEPK010000413.1:0-2368 GCA_034723935.1 Thermoplasmatota archaeon | reverse complement strand
CCTGGATGCCTTATTGTGTGCGGAACTGGTCCTATCTTGGTCCGTTCTAC
The DNA here is from genome assembly GCA_034723935.1 of Thermoplasmatota archaeon. Taxonomy (GTDB): domain Archaea; phylum Thermoplasmatota; class Penumbrarchaeia; order Penumbrarchaeales; family Penumbrarchaeaceae; genus JAYEPK01. The sequence goes on along the minus strand of JAYEPK010000413.1, from coordinate 2,318 downwards.
ACAGGTGGGGACAATGGACTTCTTGATCGTGATCACATAGAAAATGAGAATGACCCGCGCCCTCGTCTGGGTGATATTGCCGGTGGAAGGGAATGGAAAGCGTTTGGAATGGAGAGGGACCAGGTGGATCTGAGGTTCCCTCTGGGTCATCTGAGCTATGCTGTCACCTATGCTCATGTCTATGTTCGTTCTTATGTTCAGGGTCCTGCAGAGCTTAGAATAGGAAATAGCGATGGTTCCAGGGTATTTTTCAATGGAGATGAGGTATTTCGCAATGATGAACCAAGAAGGGTAGCACCGGATCAGGACCTATCCTACATCAACATGCGGATCGGTATCAATACCATTCTGATCAAACTTGCAGTGTATGATCATGAGAATTCCTTCTTCATTCGTATCACCGACATCGGTAATTTGACCCTTGATGGTCTTGAGTATTTTGAAGAGCTACCTCTTCTTCCGGCTCCTATGTTCATGGATGCTCCGGTCGGGTGGCAGAACCTGGATTCTGTCTCATTCCAGTGGAGTATCCCCGAGGGAACCATTGGATTTGACCATTTTGAATGGAATGTGGATGGTGGTCGGTCGGGTATATCTGTAGGAAACCGGCTCGGTCTGTCCGGCATAGAAGATGGAGTACATACCTTTGAGGTAATTCCCGTTGACGATATGGGGTTTTATGGTAATTCAAATGCAACTGTATTCAAGATAGATACTGAATATCCGGAGATATCCGAGCCGAGGTCCCGGAGCAGTATTGTGACCGAACCGGTTCTTGGATGGGATTGGGAAGTTCTTTATGAACCTATCTCCTGTATCGATCATTACGTTGTAACTGTCGAGAACTGGTTATCAGAAGGTTCCGATGTTCATTATTCAGTGAAAGAGATCATTGTTACGGGTACTCATTTTGTTATGCTTGACAATATCAAGGACGGTTATCATTATCGTATCATCGTGAAGGCAGTATCCGGGAGCGGTCTTTTCCATACGATGATATCCACTGATCCTGTTCTTGTAGATCTCACCCCACCTCATTCTCCCTGGGGTCTTTCTCTTGTTCATTTATCCACGGCCAGTCTTTCATATCGTTTGACCTGGGGAGAACCCAAGGAGAATACTGAAAATGGTATCGATCGTTACGAGGTATGGTACCGTTCCATTGATGGTGACTGGGATCTGATGAGAACCCTGGACGGATCAGAAATACTTGTGACCAGACCTCTTGGAGATCTCTTCGAGTTCAAGGTCAGAGCGATCGATAGATCCGGTCATGTCGGTTCGTTTTCCGAGTTAGTATCGATGGAAAATTTGGCTCCATCTCCTTCCATCGTGATCCCCGAACATCTTTTTGCAGGTGAGCCCTTTCATCTTTCATCCGGTGCCATTGATGATGTTGATGGCAGGATAGTCGATCGTATATGGACCATTGATGGTGTGTTTGTCTCTGATCAGTCCTATCTTGATATGACCCTTCCTCTTGGGACGTACGAGGTAAAGCTTTGTGTCCGGGATGATCTCGGCGTGTTTGGAGAGGTCTATTCCATTATCGATGTTGAGTGCAACGTTGAATTTTCCAACGGTTCTCTGTCGGATCATCTTCTTGAGGGATCTGTTTTGAATGTTCACCTTCCCCCTGAAAGCATCGTTCATTATTCCAATTCAACTGTTGTCATTGACAATTCGACCGGAGAGGAGGTACCAAGCCTTCGAGAGGGACTATTTTCCGTGTTGATCATTGTGATCGGTGTGGTTATGGTTCTGGTCCTTGTTCTTTCTTCCCTGGCGGTTGCACTTAAGGAGATGCGCCTTTCCGGCATCCGCAGATCCAATGCGGAGTTGTATTGGTCTGATGATACTTGCCGTGAGGGAGAGACCCTGATGAGGAGAGGCGGCATTGATCTTGAACATGTTCAGTTGGACAAGTTGAAGATGACCAGGGCACTTGCATCAAGGATGTCTCCCCGTGCGATGCCTGCTGCGACCTTCGCTTCGACCCTTCCAGTTAGGTCTGTAAAGCCTTTGGCAGTTCCTGACTATGATCTACCTGATACGGATGTTGAAGATGATGGTGTTGAATTCGAGGAGTTCGAAGAGTGGGATGTGGTGGAATTCATCAATAAGGATGATGTTGAAGATTTGGGGGACCAATAGTGAGAGCATACCGTATCTTTGGTGCGATCTTGGCATTTTTTATTTTGATCCCCTTCATCATTGTGCCTGCATATATCGGGATAACACTTTCAGACGGTTCCATTGAATTTCCCGGATACGACTCTCCTGTGGGTCATCAGGAGAGTCGTATCCGGGAAATTCAA
>JAYEPK010000412.1:0-2369 GCA_034723935.1 Thermoplasmatota archaeon | reverse complement strand
AGGACAGGCAGGATTCGACCAGTTCATTGGCCTCCTCCCACTCTTTGAGGGCCTTTAGGGTATCTTCAAAAGTTCCCATGATTCTCCACCTACTCTTTATCGACTGTCGTATATATAAATGTCGAGTGTCCAACGTTGCGGTACATTGTGTCCGTCCTTCCTGTTCTCGGTTGTTGTCCCAGCCTGCCGATAACAGCAGACCATCGACTATTCCCACCATGTTTACTGTCTGGGCGTTGTCGACTTTGCATCCAACGTCGAACATCTCGACACTCAAGCGATATTCATCATCTTCTCCATGGCCGGGTCCCATGCAAGGGATACCTGATCACCTATGATCTTGACCGCCCCTGCCCTCTTCATCAGAAGGAGCTGATGGGTCAAGGAGCCCCGGACAATGAGCTCATGGATATCGAGATCCAGGAACTTGCCCATGTTCCAGTCCATTATTGCCTCGTATATCTTCTCATTGTCCTTTATGGACATGAGGTGTTCCATCAGCTTTTCTATATTTGGGTACTTCTCGAATGTGTCTGTCGCTTTGTCCATATTATCACCTGTCAATGAATGACCGTTATGCCTGGCCTCAGACCTTGCTTGATGATCGCGCCTGGAGCACTTAGGCTGGCTGCCGTAGGTAAGCCGCCCTGTGCTCCTGGAGCTTTCATGTCGTGGCGTGTCCTGGGGTTCTGGTTGCCATCCTGCCGATACAGCAGGGTACCGGGTTCCAAGTGAATGAGGCCAGGTGTGTTCCATACCTTCGATCTCCAGGGTCTGCTAATACAAGCGATTCGAGGGTGTGTTTTTCGGAGTGTCGAATATTATTCGATATTCGGCACGTAGGAAAACTGCCCTGCGAATAGCTTTTATACCTGTTTTGGGCGGTTGTGTTCCACCTGCCCAGCGATACACTGGACGACTGTTTGTTGTGCCAGGCCCTGTCTGTGGGGAGTTTGCTGTATGGAGTGATCTGGCGAGACCTCGATGACGGAGCCTTGGCGAGGTTCCGAGGTCTTCGCCCGATCAGGAGATGTTGTCCCGTACTCCTTGTTCATTCAACCTCTCCGGCGATGCACCGGAGTCGCCTTTTGGCGTTGTCCAAACTCCTCTCTGAGAGAGTTGATGATAGAGGTTTGCTTTTAGACCTGGTAGGGGTCCTACCAGGTTGCCTGCCTTCTGTTACTCGTCATCCCACGTACCCCATCGAAACAATGGGGTCTCTCATGCCAAACCTCCATCTGGGATTTGCTAGATCTGAAGACCCTGCGGTCGGTGGTTCCAGGTTACTGCCTGGACCCCGACTGTTGGGTCTTGCAGAATGGTGTTATGTGTTTTGTGGTCGCTTCCTTCCCTGACGATACATCAGGGCGAATGTCCAAATCCCATCACTACGACTTGCCGATGTAGGACCTATCTCAATTTCCGCAGGAAATTGTTATCGGTCCTACAGTTGTGTCTCCTGGTGGTCTCTATCAGACCCAGCCGTCGAAACAACGGCCATACCTTTAGGCGTATCGAGTGTTTCCAAGTCGTCTAACCTTCAGACAGACGCTTCTGAACCTTCCAGGCGGTCACTATGGCCGAAGTCCTGTATCTGAAGGTGTCATAGTCGATCTCGTACACTGAATGTTCATGTGAGTAATGGCCCCTCGCACTCTTGGTCATGTTCTTCTGGTGCTTCATGGCCCTGATTATCTTTCGGTACTTCCTTGGCAGGTTGATCTTCTTATTGACGACTATGCCACATACCTCCTGCCTCCTGTGGGGTCTCATTATCCTGAGTTTCTTTTTGTTTATGGTCAACCCCTGGTTCTCAAGGTATGTTCCTATCACCTTTATCATCGTCCTTACGTTCCGGTCGTCTGCCGATATGGTAAGGTCATCCGCATACCTCGTATAGTCGAAGTTGGTGTAGTGCTCGATGCCGTACCTCCCTATCCTCCAGTCCATGTCCCGAAGGAATATGTTTGACAGGTAGGGTGATGTCGGGGCTCCCTGTGGAAGCGCCCACTGTTCCTCGTAAGGGACGAAACACAGTAGGCTGATGGCGTTGGTCAACCCCGGGTCCATCTCCTTGGTCTCCTTCAACACCTTGACCATTCTACGTTTGGTTATCGAGGGGAAGAAGTCCTTGATGTCCATGTTGATGACCAGTTCCTTCCCGATGTGGGGCATTGCGGCGGTCACGCTGTTCCGGGTCTTGACGAACCCGTGGGAGAACGGCGATACCGGAACTGTGCCTTCCAACTGTCTGAGTAGATCCTTCTGTGCCCTTTTCAGGTCCGGGGTCGGTGCCCTTATCTCTCGGTAGCCGCCGGACTTCTTCTTTATCCTGAATGTCCGGTATGAATATGCAGAATCATACCGGA
>JAYEPK010000411.1:0-2373 GCA_034723935.1 Thermoplasmatota archaeon | reverse complement strand
GTTCCGGGGACCTCTGTTCCATCGTCATCCTGGACCATGACCATTTCCTTCTGTTCGGGATGGAGCATTTCATGGGTCGTGACTGTACTCTTTCCATCGGATATGTCCATTATCATCAATCCCTCGCTCCCCGAGATCTGGACTGCCTTGAGGTGCAGTATGTATCTGCTCTCAGAGCTCATGATCCGAACGTCGTATGTACCTTCCGTGATGAAGATATAGGTCACCTCGATGGGAACAGGAATATCCATCTTTGTTCCGGTGATGAATATATGTTTTACACACTTATCATCCTCTATGCCATTTATTATGTCAAAGGTTAATTTCAGTTCCGCCTCGATGAATTCTTTGCTCTCTATCCGTACGATCTTCATTGGGGTCGAATGGGACGCGATGATCTTTCCATTCAAGTCCAGAAGGACCGTGATCGTTGTATCCATATGGCCAGGAGGGGCCGTGTACTCGACAGTCCATGTATTGTGGAACAGCTCCTTGAGGTCGGAGAAAGAACCTCCCGCCTCATTATCGTTCAACCTGAGCATCATCCCACCTCCAAGCTCGATCCCGTCGAGCCAGATGATAAGATGGACAGTTTCCTCTTCGAGGACGGAGTCGGTCCCTGCTCCTATTTGAAGCAGAGGCATTATTGGCTCGGAAGGAGACGCTTTTTCTTCCTTCAACACCATTATCCTGATGAATTCCTCCCAGAGAATGGACCTGTCGATCATTGCCCTGAAGGAAAGGATCTTCTCTCCGTTTCCCTCTGGCATATATTTGGCCATCCAGATGTTCTCGCCGATCTTCATCATATCGATACCGGTCTCATCACCGTTCACCTCGAAAAGTTTCAGATCGAGGTTCTCTTCCCTGAAGTTCCCCTCGATCCGCGCGGATATTGATGTCGATCCACCTTCACGTACCCTTGAAGGAAAGACAGACAGTTCAACATTGAACTCCTCTTCATCGGGATCGGCTATGGAAAGCTTGTCCACGATCTCGACCATCACGTGATCGCTCATCATCAAACCGTTAATAATTACATTGGAGGTGAGCTTAACCTTTCCCTCGAAGCATTCTGGAGCCGTCCATGTGGTTTTAAAAACGCCTGGAGATGGCTTCTCGGTTTCCGAGAACGTTCCAAGACAATCCGTGGAACTCCATTCGACCACCGCATCGGCAAAAGAATCGGTTGAACCGGTGGTTGTCGCAAAGAGATCTATTGTTTTTCCGGGAGTTGCAATATGCTTGCTGGCCATCAGATCGATCCTGTCATCCACGGGAAATGAATATATCCGTGCATATGTGGAGATGATGATAGAATCCTCGTTCCTGGAATTCTTCAAGGTCCAGGCGTTTGTGATATGTCCGATCTCCTCGGTAAACTTGTTCAACCGGGAGGTGAACCCATCGTAGAGGACCAGTTCCTCAACATGCTCCCATGGTCTTGAATGGGTGCTGTACCGATCAGTGGTCATGAATAGAATATCATCATAACCATCCGAGTTCATGTCCTTCCAGATATATGGAAAGGAGATACCACTTATTTGCTTGTCCATAACATGCCTATTCCTGTCTCTGCCGGGCTCTATAATCCTGACCTCCTCCAGGTCCTCGATAAGGACCTCGTTCCATCCATTGCCGTCAGTATCCATTCCGGAACAGATGAGAGCTGAATTTTCCTTCCATAGTATCTCTCCTGTGTTCTCGTCATGGATCGATACTAAGGCATTCAGTTTTTCAGTGTCCTGACCGTACTCCTTGCGGATGTAGGAATACCAGCCAATTATGATCTCCAGGTCTCCGTCCCCATCAATATCCATGTTCAGGGCTCTATCCGGATAGATGTTGCCCGGTGATGTCACGTTCAGGATGGTCCATTTGGAGATCCCCGTTTCAAGGTCTACACATTTGATCTCGTAACGATCGTATTCCTTGCGGAAGAGCACTGCCTCGATGCCGGCTTCTCCCATGTCAAGGATATCGATAAGATTATCATTACAGCTCCATTCCTGTGTACCAAGGTCCGGACCTATTCTGGTGATGTGGAAAAAGTTATTTCTGTGGCGGGTCAGATACAAGGATCCTTCATGCATCAAGGTCCTGCGGTAACACCAACCCATGTCACTGATCTTTTCTTTCAGTTTAAGCTCACCATTCTCTCCATGCCACGGGTCCCAGATGTTCATTGTGGATTCGTACGTGTCCAGATAAAACACAAGGTCACCAGAAAGGGAAGGTATCTTCTCCACAGCTTCATGGTAGGAATAAGCGTATGGCATTTCCATTCTGGATCGAATATCTCCCGTTTCCATGTTCAGGACTATGAAAAGATCATCTGTTTCCAGAAGAATATAGTTGTTTCCAAGAGGTCCC
>JAYEPK010000410.1:0-10290 GCA_034723935.1 Thermoplasmatota archaeon | reverse complement strand
GGTATCAATATATACCTGAAAACTAATGTATGAAATTATGATACAACTGTATCAAAATTTCATACATTAGTTTTCAGGTATATATTGATACCCACCTAGAGGTTCCATCAATTGATGTTTTTCTTTTCATATCTCCAAACAACCACATCAGGTCGATCATCATGATATTTTCGATAGTTGCAGTTTTTGTTCTGGTCATCACTATATCTTTCATTGTGTTCCTTTTGGTCTGTTCCAATGTAAAGAAAGAAAAAAATGAACCTAATTGCCAAATGACACATCAAGTTTTGAAAAATGTACATTAAAAATGAAAGGGGTGTCGAACCGACGGCTCGTAACTTCCTTCCGTCAATTATCATTGATTCGGAAGTTCGAGACGTAGCACAATTAGATCGTCAAATTCATTTTTCATTGTGCGCGTGTTGGTTTTCAATATTGATTATTCTAAACAATGAAAAAATGTACATTAAAAAAGAAAGGGGTGTCGAACCGACATTCGATGTTTAAAATGCTCGAGGAACCAAACTGGTTAAGTGATGGGGGAGCCGAAGCTCCCCCTGTATTTCTTAGGAGGTGATCCATCCGCAGGTTCCCCTACGGATACCTTGTTACGACTTAACCCTCCTTGCGAAATCGCGATTTGAGAAGGCCAAAATAACCCACCCTCATCGAAACTCCACTCGGATGGTTTGACGGGCGGTGTGTGCAAGGAGCAGGGGCATATTCACCGCAGGATGTTGATCTGCGATTACTACGGAATCCAGCTTCACGAGGGCGGGTTGCAGCCCTCGATCCGAACTACGGACAGGTTTCAAGATTGCCTTCCCCTCTCGGGGTGGGAACTCTTTGTCCTGGCCTTTGTAGCGCGCGTGTAGCCCAGGGGATTCGGGGCATACTGACCTACCGTTGCCCTTCCCTTCCTCTGATTTTGCACCAGCGGTCCCCTTAAAGTACCGTTTCCCCGGAGGGAAACATGGCAATTAAGGGCAAGGGTCTCGTTCGTTATCTGACTTAACAGAACGCCCTACGGTACGAACTGACGACGGCCATGCACCACCTCTCTACCAATCAGATAAAGTCATCAGCTTGATCTTCATGTGGCAGTCGCCCCTGGTGAGTTTTCCGGCGTTGAATCCAATTAAACCGCACGCTCCTCCCGTTGCTGTGCTCCCCCGCCAATTCCTTTAAGTTTCAGTCTTGCGACCGTACTCCCCAGGCGGTGCGCTTAACAACTTCTCTCCGGCACTGGATGCCCACGTAGGACCCCCAACACCAAGCGCACAGCGTTTACACCCTGGACTACCCGGGTATCTAATCCGGTTCGCGCCCCAGGGCTTCGTCCCTTACCGTCGGACCCGTTCTGGTTGGACGCCTTCGCCACCGGTGGTCCCCCAAGGATTACAGGATTTCACCCCTACCCCTGGAGTACCTCCAACCTCTCCCAGTCCCAAGTCCGGCAGTCTCCCCAGAGTTCGCTGAGTTAAGCCCAACGATTTACCCAGAGATTTACCGGACCGGCTACGGACGCTTTAGGCCCAATAATAACGATCACCACTAGGGCCGCTGGTATTACCGCGGCGGCTGGCACCAGTCTTACCCAGCCCTTACTCTACTAGCGTTTTAGACTAGTAAACAGCATACACATAGTGCATGCACTTGGAATCCCCTCATCGCGCTTGCGCGCATTGTGAAGTTTTCGCGCCTGCTGCGCCCCGTGGGGCCTGGACTCGTGTCTCAGAGTCCATCTCCGGGCTACCACTCCCATGGCCCGTACCCGTCGTCGGCTAGTGAGTCCTTTACACTCACTACAACCTGATAGGCCGCAGACCCATCCTGGAGCGCCGTAGCTTTTGATCTAGGAACATTCCAGTATCGAAGATCTATGGGGTATTATCCTCAGTTTCCCGAGATTATCCCCCACTCCAGGGTAGGTTATCCACGTGTTACTGAGCGGTCTGCCGAGGGCCGAACCCTCTCGACTCGCATGGCTTAATCGGATTCCAAGAGCGGTGACCGCCGGCAGGATCAACCGGAATTGACAGATAGAACAATATACTTTCCATCTTCCTGCACACAACGTTCGATTCGCTCGAGTTTCATTAACATCGAATGTCGGATAGGAGAGGTCACGGCATTTGCCGGGTTTCTCCAACCCCTTTCTTGTCCACAATCCACAGATGACACCGATCATCCAGGCAAAATGCCATATCACGATGTAACGCCAAGGGTTGCGGTAGAAGCCCCTTAAACAGGTCAGGTATATAACCCTTACCATTCAGGAGCATCCAGTCCCACAAATGACCCGATGGGCCATCTGGGGAAACTTGCTAATAATCAATTATTATAAAAAGATTGCCATGGGATCTTGAGTGTGTTTCATTCCATCGGCGGTTGGTGGGAAAACTCCAGTTCCTCCTGGAGCTCATTGACAACCATCTTCAAGGTCTGTTCGAAGGAGAAAGATCTGAATTCCCGGATACCACCTAGGTCGCTCTGGAGCTTGGCGACGATCTCATCTTCTTCCTGACTTATCTCTATGTGACAGATGGGTTCTTCCATAGTATTTCCTCCAAGGATATATCAAAAGGTCAAACTTACTCTATTATATCAACATTGGGGTACCGGTTCCCGGAACATGGGTTTTTATCACGAGGACCATAAAGATTAAATCCTGCCCTGGGGATAGATTCCATAATAAAGGAGGTTTTTCAACTTGAGGTCCAAGATCGTTACAATCCTTATCCTGACGGGGCTTCTCTCAGCAGGGGCCATGATGCTCACGGACCCCGAAAATGCTCAGGATACGGCAGATCTTCCCGAATGGACGTTCATGGTCTATCTTGATTCGGATAACAATCTGGAGGAAGCAGGGATAGATGATGTGAACGAGATGGAAAAGGTAGGTTCCACAGAAGATGTCAACATTCTTGTCCAGATGGACAGGATAGAGGGTTTTGACACGAGCAACGGCGATTGGACCGGAACCCGACGGTTCAGAGTAGAGAAGGACAACGATGATGCCAAACTCAATTCACCAGAACTCGAGGACATAGGTGAATCGAACATGGGAGATCCCGAGGTGCTCATTGATTTCGTCAAATGGTCGATCGAGAATTATCCGGCAAAGAAATATGGACTGGTCCTGTGGAACCACGGCGGGGCCTTCAGGGGGATATGTTACGATGATACTGTTCCCGGCCTACCGGAAGGAGAATATGATATGATCAACATGACCGAACTAAATTACGCTGCCGAGATGATCTACCAGGTTGCGGGAAACAGGAGGATCGATCTCTGTGGTTTCGATGCATGTCTGATGGCACAGGTCGCAGTACTATACGAGCTCAAGGATTTCGTCAAGGTCGCCCTTTCTTCAGGATACAATGAACCAGGCGATGGATGGCCGTATGATTCGATCCTCCAGCCGCTGGTCGATGATCCCGGAATGGACGAGAGAGAGCTGGCAAGGATCGTGGTCGATGAGTACATCCGGTCCTACGAGGACGGAGCAGAAGATCCAGATGATTCACCGATGGTCACCCAGGCAGCATTTGACATGACCAAGTTCGACGACCTCATCGTGCTTCTCGACCAGTTCTCTGAAGAGCTCGCATCCAGAGGGCCGGGTGGTTCTTTTGAATACCTGACGCAGATATACCTTGCCAGGAAGAATGCTAACTCATACGACATGGCAAATGTGTTCATTTACGACCTTACGGGGTATCCTCTGTATGACGTGATAGATTTTACTAAGGAGCTCGAGAACTACATACTGAGCGCTTTCCCCAAGAACAATCTCATCCTGGAGCTTTGCGACAACATCAGAGATGCAATTATTGATCCAGCCAACCCGAGCGAAAGCTTCATGTTCTATTCCAAGGCTGATAAATGGCATCCGGATGCAAATGGTCTTTCCATGTATTTCCCGAACAAGGAGACGGATGACCTTACCCTTACCCAGCTTCCATCGAACTATCTACCCGTATACGATGAAACGGATTTCGCAAGAGAGCACCTGTGGGATGAGTTCCTCCACGCCTTTTACGGAATTGAACCCATAGATGATTCACTTCCAACTATCTCCTTTACGGCCCCTGAGTTCAATACCACCTTCACCTTCAAGGACTACGATCCTCTGGTCATGCTTACCGGATTCGCTTACGACCGGGAGATGATAGATCGGATCGAGATCAGGGTCGACAGCGGGGAGTGGAAGACCATTCCCGGTGTGACCGGACAGGGCAAGGTCGTTTGGCTCTATCAACTAGATGCTTCCGATCTTGGACCAGGCTCACATACCATAGATGCAAAGGCAAGGGATAGACCTGTTGATACTGAAGCCGGGACCCCCGGTCATATAACTGGGACCATCAGGACCCAGATATACATTGAAAACGTTCCCGAGGATGCATCGGACGGTTTTGAGGTGCCGGATTGGGCAATTGGTACCCTTCTGATGATAACGATCATCGGTGCACTTCTCTTCGGAATGATGATCTACCGGGGGAGGACGAAGTAATTGACAGGGACCATAAAAGGTCCAAAATGGGATCCACCAACGGGCCTGGGACCTGCCGTTAACATCAGAGGAGCGGTGAAGAGCTGGGAGGGGGTCCATGCATTGAAAGGGGTGGACCTGGAGGTCAGACGGGGAGAGATATTCGGCCTCATCGGACCGAACGGGGCCGGCAAATCGACCCTGATGAGATCTCTCCTTGGCATGGTGAAACTTGATGAGGGAAGTGTCAGGATACTTGGACTCAATCCCAGAACCGAGGAGCTCCGGATCAAGGCCTATACTGGTTTTGTTCCCGAATCTGAATCCCCTCCCTCATTCCTTACTCTCAACGAGTTCCTGGAATTCGTTCTGCATGTACGTGGGATGGAGCCATCGAAGGAGAAGAAGGATCGATGGACCAGGTTCTTCGATCTCGAGGGGAGCGGAAATACCATAGCCCGGAACATGTCCAAGGGAACAAGACAGAAGCTGATGCTTTCATCCGCCTTCATCCATGAACCCCCTCTCCTCCTCTTGGATGAGCCGTTCATCAATCTTGACCCGATCTATCAAAGGAAGGTTAAGGACCATCTTCTCGAATACGTAAAGGACAGGGGGACGATCTTGATCTCTACCCATATACTGGCACTCGCCGAGGAACTCTGCGACAGGGTCGCCATCATAAACAAGGGAAAGATACTGAAGACCGGCAGAACCAGGGATATCCTGAAGGACCATGATTCTCTTGAGGAAGCGTTCCTGAACCTGATCGGATATTATTCTGAAATATAGTCCAGGGGAAGAAGGTCTTTTTCAAGAAGCGTTACCTGTGTGGTATCCATTGCATCAGGTGAGAGCGATACGAGAAGCATGCATTCCGTCTGGGACACATTGTCCACGAGCTGTCTCAGGAATCTGATGACCGAGTTGAACTTGTTGTTGGTGAGAAGGTATTCGAGACCGTCAAGAAGTATTATGCCCTCACCGTTCTTGTCCATGAACTCCTCGAAAAGGGACATGATGAACTCCAGTATCGGGAGAACGGACCTGATATCCCCGCGCATCTCCTTGCCGGTAAGCCAGATGGTGTCCTCTTCATTGATCTGATACTTTCTTTTGAGTATCTTGGGATTGGTTCGGGATATTATCAATCCCTTGATCTCCTGTTCCCTTGCAGCCTGGATTATCTTGAAGAACTTTTCCGGCCTTCTTTCCTCGACGAGATATGAAAGCCCCGGTACCAGTTCCTTGAGGGCAAGTGATGGGGCCCATCCCTTCTTGACCTCGGGTTCTATGGGTTCTGGTTCCTCGAGCGTGGTCACCTCGATCGGCTCCTCGACGGCTGCAGGTTCAACCTCTTCAACAATAGGTTCTGCATCCATAGGTTCCTTTTCCTCAGGTTCGCTTTCAATTGACTCCAGGTGAGACCATATCCGTCCCACCAGTTCGTCCTTGACACCAACGGGATCAAGCTCATACTGGGTACAGAGGTTTCTCAGTTCGACCTTTGTAAGCTCCTTCAGGCCATCTTTGGAGTTGAGGGACTGCTTGGTCATCTCCCTCTTGATCCTGACGACCTCGAAGATAGCCTTCTTGGAGTAATCGATGGCACGTTCCCGCTTGTTCAGCTTCAGGGCATATTTTGCCTCGTTGATCAGTTCCTCGGCCATTGAGATGTCTGCCCCTTCCTTCTTTGCCTGAAGGACCAATCTCTGCCCCCTTCTTATTATATTGAGGATTTGAACGAACTCCGCATCATTTTGACGCATTTTGTAACCTCTTTGCTCCACAAGTATAATCTCGTTCGTATTATATTTTACCTAAACAACCCCGCCCCTATTTTCTCCCTCTCAAAGAGTTCCTTCTATCGAATTCCTCCATATCATCATCGAACTTCTTCTTGTTGAACAGCTGTTTCACAAAATAACCAAGGATCAACAATAGAACAACCAGGATAAGAACGATCCAGTACCAGGGAGTGACAGGAGGCTCATCAGGGTGGTCCGTGGGATCACGCGGGTCCGTCCCTTTCACCATCTCCTTGATGTTCGACCATTCGTCCAGGTCCGGATCACCATAGGCATCATGATCGAAGGGGAGCGTTCCGTTTTCGAACTCCCACAGATCCTTCATCTCGTCGCCATCGCTGTCCCTCTTTCCCGGGTTCGAAAGAGCATACATCTCCAGGATATTGCTCAGTTTGTCTCCATCCTTATCATCATCGGGCTCCCTTCCTTCCATGTTGTATCTATCTTCCCAGGTGTCCTCCATGCCATCCCCGTCAAGATCGATCCACCCTATGACGCTGATACTTGACTGTTCTGAAACTGAGAGGTTCATTTCGTATATGTCCAGGGATGGAGAGTAATGGAGCCAGATCAGTATCTCGCCATCGGCGTAAAGAGCCGGGAGCTCGAAAATCGAGGGATTTGAATTATCTTCCTTCGGCTCGAGGATCCATGTTATCTCCATGCCAGGGTACAGGACCTCCACGAGAACGGACCCTTCCCAAAGGACATCAATTTCCATCTCCTCGCCGACGGTGATGTTGGAGGGCAGATAATATATCGGTACTGTATCTATATCGACAAGTTCCTGACCACTGGACGGGCAGGTCGCGAACAGCGAGAGTACAACGACCACGACCACCAGAATAGATGCTGTTCTGATCTTCCAACCCCCAAGTTATCCGAAGGTTTACCTGTTCATGGGTTCTTTAAGGTTTCTCCAAGTGGATCAGATCAGGATCTCCCTCTTGCATGATGGACACGTTCCAATCCTGGAAGCGCAGTGTTCATGGAACTTGGCACCGCAGGAACACTCTACCACATCTTCTTCAAGAGGTTCCAGACACAACTCGCATACATCTTCCACGAACCGGGACCTCCTGGATAGGGTAGGAGTTTTTCCGGACCTCACATGTTCGACCTTTTTCTTTGTTCCGTTTGTGGTTCTACTTATCTTTCCGATAACGATAATGGCTCCAAGTGCTGTGAACAACACGATAGCGATCACAATGACGAGGATCATCAAGAGGGGGTTGCTTTCGGAACCTTCATGGACCGGATCCTTCTTTCGGTCGACATACAGGGTCAACGTATCAGTATCGAAGAAAGCTCCATCCGAAGCATTGACCGAGATATTATGAAAACCCGGATCCAGCATAACAGAATAGGACCCACCAGTCCATACAAGAACACCATCAAGATACCATCTAATCTCAAGGGTATCATTGTCAGGATCCTGGGTCTCGGATATGAGTCTCGCGAGGGTACCTTGTTCGATCCTCTCATCGTACAGTCCCGTGATCGAAACGATAGGGGGTCTTGTTGCCCTCACCGTACAGTTCGCGTATGCTGTGTTATTTGCATGGTCCAGGACCTTGAAGTGGAATCTTTCCTCTGTCCCTATGTCCAGGGATACTTCGACATCAACCCTCCATCCATGATGGATCTGCGAGGAAATGTAGGAACCATTGTCCATTGTATGCCACGGCTCCCCATCCTTTCGGATCATGATCTCGAACATCTCCTCCGGTTCCATTCCCCACTCGATGTAGAGGCTCAATCTTACCCTGGACTCCTGGACGAAACGTGGAGCATCTATCCCAAGGATCGGCGGAAGCCCGATGAAGATAACATCCCGGGTTGTTGATACCTTTATGTAGGAAAGTGGAGCAAGGTCCGCCCACCTGAACGTATAGTTCCTGATCGAAGCTCCACTTTCGGGAATGAGAGTTACCATAATGGACAACGGCCCTTCGGCGTATCCTGGTCGTGAAGTGGGGCCCGCGAGTATAACAAAATCTGGAACATCCAGCCATGCACCAACATGACCCGACCCCTTGTACTGAAGTGTATCCATATCTATACCAAGATGGTCGGAAATGATGAACTCGAGTGTCCTGTTCGGACCGGTGTATTTGCCCGAGATGTTCCTGACATCGAAATCGAACCAGGAAGGATCGCTCCTTATTATGGGGCTATGGGGGCCGGCATTACCTGCCTGGTCCGTGGAATATGTCCGGAAATAGACCGGAGAGGAAATGTTCCCCTCGATCGAGATCTGATATTTACCTTCGGGGTCCAAGGGCAAGATGGAAGATGATAAGGGCTCCCATCCTGTCGAGTTCGGCAGGAAAAATTCCATTGTATGTGATCGAACACCGGAAAAGGAATCATCCGAGGAGATCTCGAGCTCCATCGTTCTCAGGTCCGTGAAGTAATGATCTCCCACCGTATCAATGGTCGGAGGGGTCGTATCTATCGAAAAATACCAGGGCCCTTCCTGGAATGCTTCATTACCCTCGGGTGTGATGTTCAGCATCCAGAGATATCTCCCTTCTTCCAGCTCAATGTCTATCGAATGAACATAACGGGAGGAATTCAAGATCAACAGATCATCAACAATGATCCGGGTGAAGTCATCGCCAAGCAGGATGAACTGGATATTCTCGATATTCACCGAGCTCTGGTCCAATGAGAAATGTATCTCCGGATGGCTTTTGTCGCTCCACCCGTGATCGACCGGAAGGATGTCGGACACGAACATGCCGGAATAGGGCTCACCTCTGCCCTCCCCCTCGCAATCTTGTATCACTATCGGGGTCGTGATGATAAGAAGTACAAGTAAAGCGGGAGATACTATCCTCATGATATCAATACACCGAACAATGAAGCACCATGTTTCGATATAACTTTTTCTAGGTCCTTTCCCATCTTGGATGGTTTGCTTTATATTGACAGGAACGTTACCCCACCTCTAAAGAGAAGGAACGATAAAATGACAGATCTAACGAGGTTCTTCAATCCGAGGAACGTGGCGGTGATAGGGGCATCGTCCAAAAAACAGAAGATCGGCTTCAAGACCTTCAACAATCTCTATCAGGGAGGTTTCAGGGGAGGAATGTACCCGGTCAATCTCGATGGGGAGGATGTCTGTGGTCAGAAAGGGTTCAAGAAGCTTTCAGATATCTCTGTCGAGATCGATCTTGCACTTATCTGTATACCTGCCAGATTTGTCAAGGATTCCCTTGCCGAATGCGGAAAGAAGAACATCCCCTTTGTTGTGATAATCACCTCGGGGTTCAAGGAGATAGGAAATGTAGAGCTCGAAGAGGAACTTATAGAGGTCGCAAAGGAGTACAAGATACGGATCCTGGGACCAAATGTTTTCGGAATGGTATATACGCCGGCAAACCTGAATGCACAGTTTGGTCCTGAAAATATACTCCCGGGGAACGTTGCAATAATTACCCAATCAGGCTCTCTTGGGATCGCCCTCATGGATCGGGTCTTCCAGGAGGGGATCGGAGTTTCGGCACTCACATCCGTCGGGAACAAGGCGGACCTGTCCGACGAGGAGATACTGGATTTCCTCTGCCAGGACGAGAACACGAAGATCATCCTGATGTACATAGAGGGACTGAAGGACGGCAGGGAGTTCATCAGAAAGGTCAAGGAAATATCAAGGAAAAAACCAGTGATAATACTCAAATCCGGAAGGTCCAAGGCCGGAGCAAAGGCAGTGGCATCACATACTGCATCCCTGGCCGGTGCCGACAGCCTGTTCGATTCGGCCTTCAAACAGGCAGGTGCGATAAGGGCTCCCACTTTGAGGGAGGCCATAGATTGGACCAGAGCTCTCAACGACCTACCTCTGCCGGAGGCAGAGGATGTACTTGTCATAACGAACGGTGGTGGTTTTGGTATCCTTGCAATAGATGAGGTCGGGTTGTCCGGGCTCCCTCTATTCTATGATATGGAGTGGATCACGATGAACCTGGGCCCGCT
>JAYEPK010000409.1:0-2378 GCA_034723935.1 Thermoplasmatota archaeon | reverse complement strand
GTCTGCCATGAGGGAACATGGCAGACCACTCTGATAATCCTTTCACAAATATGATGTACAGATGGGAAGTAATAAATCAGGAACATGCAATCCTAACCCGATGAACTGGAAAGAGAAGGTCAATGAGGCCCGGAGAAGGAGGGCCCTTTTGTGCATTGGTCTGGACACGGATATGGAAAAGTTCCCCGAAGACATGAGAAAAGGAGATCTTCCTCAGTTCGAGAGGAACAGGGAACTTATCGATGCCACGGGGCACCTTGCTGCGGCCTTCAAGCTAAATCAGGCCTTTTACGAGGTCGAGGGGCCCAGGGGATGCGAAGCGCTGGAGAGAACGGTGGCATACATAAAGAAAGAGCATCCCGAGATCCTGATCATACTGGATGCGAAGAAGGGTGATATAGGAAATACATCCAGGGCATATTCAAAGGCTGCTTTCGATCGTATCGGTGTGGATTCGATAACCGTGAACGCTTACATGGGAAAGGATGCTGTGACTCCCTTTTCCGATAGAGAGGACAAGCTGGTGTTCGTTCTATGCAGAACATCGAACAGTGCTGCGACGGAGGTCCAGGATACTCCTTGCCCTCTTGACCCTCTGTTCATGAGAATGGCTACCCTGGTAGATACATGGAACTCCAATGGGAACCTTGGTGTGGTCGTCGGTGCGACCTTCCCGGATGAGATAAGAAAGGTCAGGGAGAGGGTAGGTTACGAGATGCCACTTCTCATTCCCGGGATCGGGACCCAGGGAGGTGATCTGAAAAAGGTGCTGGAAATGGGGACATCGCATGAGACATCCGCTCTTCTGATCAATGTATCAAGAGGGATCATGTATTCATTCCTGAAGGAAGAGGGATCAGATTATATCGGATCTGCCGTTGAGGCAGCAGAAAGATACAGTTCCTCTATCAGAAAGGAGATGGAGTATCTCGGGAGATGGTAAGATGAAGGAAAGCGGTGAAGAGGAGGATGGCATGGAGCTCACGGTCAAGAGGAGCCCCATATCGGGGTCAGGGATCGCCAGGGTGCATGCTGAAGTGCTGAAAGATGAAGAGTTCCAGGAAGGTAAACCGGTGTTGGTCGTTTCCAAAGGAGGAAAGAAAAGGGTCATGAGGCTTGTGGCCGACTCCATGATGGAAAAGGGAAAGATATCCCTGAGACAGAAGGACATGGAAAAACTTTCCGTGCGATCCGAGGATAGTGTAAGGTTGCTCCCCTACAGGAGTGTCGGATCGAGATTGACCGGAAAACTGTTCAGGTCGGGGAAGTGATCTGGTTTGGACATCAAGGACAGGATCAGGAAGAAGACCCGTAGCCTGGGTATACCTCTCGTCTTGGAGACCTTGAAAGAAAGGTTTGTGGAACTGAGGTTCAATATCGATGTCTACGATATCTCCGAGGGAAAGATCGAGGCAAGGCGGAACAGCCTTGACAGGATCGTCCTTGGTCTCTACAGAAGAGCCAGGGTAGAGGTCAAAAAAGATGATGAAAAGGAAAACCTGTCCATAGATATCAAATGGGGTGGTCTTGTTTCAGCTTTTGCTCTTACAGGTGCTTGGTTCTTTGCCGTGACCCTTGCAATACTGCGGGATCTCGGTGCAAGAGGCGTCATGCTTTCCGTTCTGATCGGCTTTTTCGGTGTATCGATCAATATGATACTTTTCTATGTTATGAGGGCAAGGTTCATAATGAAGGTGAAACGGGACCTTCACGATCTGGAGTTGGACCTGGAAGAGAAGAAGAAAGCTACCTGACGTTTCTATGCTACTTCCATTCCGGATGAAGGTGTTGATGCTTTCTTTTTCCCCTTCATCTTGATCGGCGGCATGGGCATGGGTGGTGGAAGGTTGACCTCCCTCGAGAGGATGACCGCCACCGGCATGCAGCTCTTCATTATGGCACCGTGGATCTCCTGGGCAGGGTCATCCGGCATGTTCCCGGTCTCTGTCCATTTTTCATACAACTCCTTGGCGCCGTTCGTGAACGTGATACGTCCTTCCATTCCCACAGTTCCAAGCCCGGTATAGGTGGCCATGAACCGGAAATCGACCCTTGCCTCATCCTCTTCGATGAGGTAGATCTGTGATATATTGGAATTGACATCGATGCGTATGTTCATCTTCTTCCCCATTACCCCAACCCTTTTCGCCTCGACATTGAGCAGTTCGGTTCTCTTTACGGTCATTGCGTTCACCTTTGTGCGGAGAGGCCGCCTGCCTGGATAAGGTCCTTCTGTTATATCTCCTTTCTTTAAAAAATCGGAGCCCGATCAAAAGCATGTCCCCATCATGTGACCCAGGGTCACGTCCCGTTGCGAAGCAATGGGACCGTTGGGTAATGAGATAGGGGGCTCAAGGGGGGGCTAATTATCTGGTAGG
>JAYEPK010000408.1:0-10323 GCA_034723935.1 Thermoplasmatota archaeon | reverse complement strand
CTGTAATGAACATCGAGACCAGTTACCGGATCGGCGTATGTCCAATTGTGGATGAACCCGATTATCGGAAGGGCGATCACCCAGCCGATGATGCCTCCCGAAAAGACGATGAAGGAGATCTTGGGACCTATGATGTAACCCACACCAAGCAGGGCTGGTGATATGTTCACACCGCCGAAGAGCTTCACCCTGCTCGTCGCAGACGGGAATACACCCTGTATCTGCTCCTGCCAGAGTGAAAGGCCGGAAGAGGAGGCAAACTTCATGAAACCGCCTATTCCAGCTGCCAGAAGGATGTAGTATATCCCGCGACCGCCCTTTTCCATGGCCTTCAGAACCTCTGCCGCCGCCACCCCTTCCGGATAGGGCAGGTCAAGGTCATCTATGAAGACCTTTCTTAGCGGGATAGTGAACAGGATGCCAAAGAGACCTCCGACCAGGGCGATGACCATCATTATCCCGAGGTTCACAGGATCCATGAGACTGCCCCAGCCCAGACCTTCATTTCCGGGAAGTCTCCTGATTATCAACATTGCGGGGAAGGTAAAGATGATACCAGCGGCAAGCGCCTCTCCGGCAACCCCTATGTTCTTCGACATGTTTATCTCAAGGATGTTGCCCTTGAACAGCTTCAATATCGCAAGGGCGAAGACGAGAGATGGTATGGTAGCCGAGACCGTCATACCTACAAATAGTCCCAGGTATGCATTCGCAGCCCCCATTACCAGGGTGATTATCACGCCGACGATTATCGCCTTAAGCGAGAATTCCGGAATGTTCTGATCCGCAGGAATGTAAGGTTCGAACTCTTCTCCCATGGATCACTCCTCCTCCCGGGGGTTCATATCGTAATACTCATACTCTACCGATAGTGAAAAGGAATTTCCGGGATCGTCCTTGTTCCTGAAATCGATGACTCCAGGAAGGTACTGGGGTACCCAATCCCCTGCGGATACAAGTGTGACCTCCACGGTCCAGTTCCCGCTGCCGGCAGGCCCCTCTTCCATAAAGGATGAAAGATATGTTTTGTTGAGGTTGACCGCTGCCTCGAGGGTTCCGGCACTTCCCTGACCATTCGAACCGGAATCACCATCCGTTTCACCGTAAGGCGAGGTGATGGTTATGGAGAACGAGTCGGGTTCGTTCTTGTGAAAAGGAGCGAAACCGGGCGGGCTCGATTCATCCTGCCATGAAATGCCGATTGACATGTTCCTTATGACCCGACCCTCCTCGGCGATGGTCACGGTATAGCTCTCACCAACGGAGAGTTCCACTCCATCGCTTATGCTCCCCGAGAGCAGAGGTACGTCCTTGAAAGGATCGATGGTCTTTGGTCCTGGATCCTCCCCTCCGGAACTTCCACTGCCCTGGAAGAGAATCGATGTTATGATCATGAGCAAGAGCACCAGGAACCCTACGTTCCGAACCTTCTTGTCGTTATTGTTCATTTGACCACCACAGACCGGTTCGAAGGGAACCGCTCAGACCAGGAATGGGTAATCGGGATGTCCATATAAAGTTTCACCGACCCATGGGAAGACCAGGGAGCGGACAATACATGCATTTACTCTTCCTGGTCCCACTCGGATTCGACATCGTCATATTCGATGCTGTCGATCTCTTCCTGAGCCTTCTTCCTCTGGTTGAAGGCGTACAGGACCGCTCCAACAATAATTATCAGGAGCACAACAATGATGATCACCGCGATCATCAAGGTATTATCACCATCTCCGGCATCATCGTCGTCATCATCGGAGGCCGCGTTCTTGACCTTGACCTCGCCGGTCCAGGTATCTGCTGCAGGAGCACCAGGGGTGGCCACTGTAAGCTCCCAATCATAGGTTCCGGACCCCATCGGAGCTGTTATGTCCATGTTCCACGATCCGTCATCTCCGACGGTCGATGTGAACTCATCGACCACCGATCCATCCATGATGAACATGAGCGTGACCGTCCATCCAACAGCATCCGGGGCCGTTCCGGTTATTTTTACCTGCTGTCCCACATCCCAATCCTCGTCCGCATCCGGAAAACCCTGAACAGATCCCAAGTTATGCTCCGTGCTGTATCCAGAGGATGACATGATGGTCACTTT
The DNA here is from genome assembly GCA_034723935.1 of Thermoplasmatota archaeon. Taxonomy (GTDB): domain Archaea; phylum Thermoplasmatota; class Penumbrarchaeia; order Penumbrarchaeales; family Penumbrarchaeaceae; genus JAYEPK01. Next base: position 8,228 of record JAYEPK010000408.1, on the reverse strand, counting down.
GAACAGGGACTTGATGGGTTCGCCATTGGTCCCGTAAACACCAGGCGGTATTGATATGGTGTAACCCGTATCCGGGAGCATGAACATTGTTATCTCGAGTTCCGTAGAGGTTGGCCATTCAAGTGCAAGACCTTCCGGGAGCGGGTCTATATCCAGGTTCTCTTCCACGGAAATTCTCCTCACAGGGAAGGAAAAGGACAGTAAAACGGATTGGTCCAGCTTCACGGAATCCAGATCCTCCGCAGCGGGTTCAATAACAGTGATCTTCACTTCCGGAGGCTCTACCTTGAATATGGAAATGTTGCCAAGTGGGAACATGGCAATTCCATTTTCCTGAAGGAGCTCCTCGCTGATCCTGACCCTGTAGACAATATTGTTCTCCAACTTGATAGATGGTGTGAACAAAACGGTCGTATTACCGTCCGAAACCGAATGAACACCAGGTATAGGAGCACTTTTCCCCTCCCTTATCACAGAGATCAACCTTGACCAGTTCCCGGCATCGGGAACGATGATCGGTCTCATGAACCGAAGTGTTATCACCGAATCGGGATCGACATCCTCCGATCCGGGAGCAGGGTCCAGGATATACCAGCCGTCAATATGCTGGAGAACAAGGTTCCCCACCTCAATGACGGTTCCCGGGAAAACCTCCAGCTCCTTGAAGTATGAACCGTAACCGTAGATCGACCCGTTCACGGCAAGCTCACCGGACAGTGAATTCTCAGACAGATCAATGCTGATATTGAAACCTCCTTCCTTATCGACGACATCCGAGGAATGTCCGAATTCGACCTCGAAGCCCTCGAGGACCATTCCCTCGAAGAGCACGGAACCGTTGATGTAGGATAGTGCGTAGTCCGGAGTTACGAGATCGTATCTGATATCTCTCCATATCAGAGGTTGCATGGACCCTTCCGCTTTCACCCCTGATCCCAGGAAGACGGAGAAATGCGATTCCATCCTCAACCTGGGCGGATCGATGATGTAGGTCAGGTCATCCCTTCTCTCCGGGGGCATAAGAGAGAGCTCCTCGATCAGAACCCCATCCGCATCGGTCCTCCACATTGTCACATTGAGCGAGGAGAATACGATCGCCTCGGGGACATGCAGTAGAACAGTGCTCTGCGGATCCACGGTACCATCTGTGTTCACGGTCTCCGCTTCCATCCAGACCGGCATCTCGTCTTCGACAAGCGTTGCGTTCAGAATGGCTGTCCGGTTCTCATGGACCAGGACCATATCATCCCTTGCAGCATGATGGTCAGCCCCTATCTTGAGTATTATGACACCGGCCATCACCCTCGGGAAATTGACAGAACCATCCGCATCTGTGGTCAAATTGAACTCACCAGGCAGTATTCTCTCATCGACCAGTCTCACCCAGGCATTCTCAAGTGGAGCGTTGCCCGACATCACGTTGACCTGCAATGAGCCCCACGATTTCGGGTCAACCTCTTTACTGCCAAGGTCAAGTATCTGTCCTTTTTCGATATTTATACCCGGAATGGATATTGCATCATAGAGGAAACCCTCGATGACATCGATGCGGTATGTACCATCTGGTACAATGCTGAAATGGAAATTCCCGGTGGAATTCGTCTTCCTGATCTGGTCCAGGAGGGATACCTGAACATTCGGGACCGGCGAGCCATCAGCTGAACTGATGAGCGTCCCCAGTATCTGACCTGGTGGAAGCTCTGTCCTGAACATGATCTCCATGGCCCTCCAGAGAGGGGACCCCCCACCTTCGGTCCTGAGAGGTGTATCGAGTCTGATCCTATATACTGTATCGAACTCCAGAGGATCTACCGGATCAACAGCCCCTTTGCTGTTGCTATCCAATGCAGACACGTCTATATCCAGCTGGACCGATCCCTCCACCTTCAACAACTGATAGTTGTTCTCATCGGTTATGGAAGATGGCGCCATCGTTTGATGGAAGTCTATGATCAGATCCTTCGTTGCATTCACATCCGTTATCCCTCCATCGAAGGAGAAGGGCCACGGCTCCTCCATCAAGTCGAATGTTACATGCATGTCACCGCCTTCCTGAACGACCACATAGTCATGCTCCTCTGTATCCTCGAGAGGCTGGAAATGGAGCTTTGTAACATCAATGGTAGTATTCACCGACCTGATATCGTTGTAGAAGACCTCTCCTGTTGAATTGGTTGCATCCGCCAGGTTGAACGGAGCATTTGGGAATCCGGAAGGATAGACGATCTCCACCCTTGTATTCTCCAGGGGCTCACCGCTAGACCCGTTCAATATCTTTATCGTAAGGTTGGAGGTCGGTTCCCTGAACACATCGAGCACCCCACTCGGGACATGGGAGGCATTTCCTGAATAGGTGGCGTTCACAAAAAAATACTGGTCCTTCCCCATAACAGGGCTTTCATGGTAGCTGCCGGTGAGGAAAACACCTACTGGAGAATAGGTCAGGTTCATACCCCATGTGTTCGAATCCACGGTGATGTTGAAATTACCGGCCAGATCCGTGGTTCCGTTGTAATATTTCTGAACAGGCGGATTGCCCGAACCTGTTGAATATGTACTCTGACATGATATCTTCAGCACCGTTGTGGCATTCATTACCTTACCTGTGACCCAGGCATCCAATGATCCAAAGACGTTCGAACCCCTATTCTCCGATCCGGTGGAACCCATTACGGCTCCGATAGATGGAGAAAGGCCCAAGATCACGGCTATCATCACTGCTGATATTACGGGCAGTATCTTCCTATTCATGTTCACACCCCTATGTTGATCCTTCCAACTGTTATTGGTCGATGAGTATTTAATAATAAATCAAATAATAAAAGAAAAGGCAGGATGGGGTAGCAACCTCATCCTGCGATCCGGGGGACCTAATCGTCCTCCTCTTCCTCCATCTCCTCCATCTCGTCCTCTTCCTCGATTTCATCGCTGAGGTCCTCGTCCTCATCCTCGAGTTCCATCTCGTCCTCTTCCTCGAACTCATCACTGAGATCCTCGTCCTCATCCTCGAGTTCCATCTTTTCCTGGTCGGAGAAGTCGTATCCACACTCGCTGCATTCATCGTCGTCGGGGTCAAGTATGTTCCCGCACTTCGGGCATTTGTATGCCTCCTCCTCGAACTCAGCCCCACAATGGGGGCAGACAGTATCATCCGAACTGACAAGATGATGGCACTCCGGACATTCGAACTCTTCCCTGAGCTCTTCTTCGATGTCCTTCTTCTTTGTCTGAGTGTAGAGGAATATCCCGAGGAAAAGGATCACAAGCACGAAGATCCCTACAACAACCCATAACAAGATCGAGGGGCCATTTTCTTCAGAAAGATCCTCGGATAGGACCAAGCTTCTTGTATATTCATTTATCAGTGATCCCCCGGATGGATCGGTTATTCTTAACAGAACTGTCAGGTCACCGGTCTCGTATCCACTGAGATCAAGGTCAAGCTGCCTCTCCTCAAGGCCTGTCATGGTGATGTTTGCGATCTCCTCGTAGGTATCATCTCCGTTCTCGGCATTTTTCACCAGAACAGCGACCCTGATCGCGCTGGCCAGGGGATTTGAAACCGTGATGGTCAGCGGGCCAGGAGCGGCCGTTGCCGGGAAGTTCTTATCAACGATGACTTCGGGTCGGATCTTGTTCAACGTTGTGAAATAGAGAAGATAATCGGCCCTCATGGTCTCTCCGTTCTCACCGTATGCTCCTGCCGGGATCAAGATCATATATTCGGTGATGAGATCGAGCGTGTCATGGTAAATATCGACCGATCTTCCACTTGTCTTCCAGTCAAAGGTCACGTTCCTGACATCCTCACCTGTCTCCGCTACCTTGAACTGGAATGCCGCTTCCAATGCGGTCCTGTTGATCCTGTAGTTGGTAAAATAGAGGGTCAGTTCGTCCTCGATCGAAACCTTATCAAGATCGTCCTGGGATGGAGTTTGCAGGATCACCTCTATCGGTTTGAACTCCGTCGATATCTCAAGGGTCTCTCCTCGAATGAGGGCGTAGATCCCGGTAGTGGTCTTCAGCTCTCTGTTGAACTCCCCATCCTCGAAACTCGAGATCTTCAGGAGATAATCGGTGTCATGATCAAGAAGATCGGAAGGTGTCAGGGTAATCACACGGTTGTCATCGGAGATGTTCACGCTCATTTCCACCGATGTAGTAGATCTCAACGTGAAGTTCTCCATGAAGCTTGCAAGATCGGAGTGCTCCAGCTCCTTCGAGAACCTTATTGTGATCGCTCCGTCCACCAGCATTCTCCCGAGTTCATCCTTCGGATAGAGAACTGTCACCCAATCAGGAAGTCTTTCAAGGGTGAAATCCGTATCATTGGTGAGCGCGAGCCCATCTTTGAGTGTCTGACCGCTCAGTTCAACCGTCTCCAGACCATATTTCGAACCATTGACTATTATCGAAACACCAGTAACCACTTTCTGGCTCATGGGCAGGTCCAGGAGATAATAACCGTTCGCGTTGGTCAAGGTACTCTTCTCTTTCCCCCCCCACAGGACCGTGACCTTGATGTCCTCGACCGGTTTCTGACCGACCATTATCCTTCCGTTGACGGCAGCGGGGTCCAGACCTTCAGTGGAAAATGTGATGACCACATCCCTCCAGAGTGGATTGCTACCTCCTTCCTCGGCAATCTCATCCCCGATGATAAGGGTATATTCTTTATTGTACTCGAGGTCAGAGCGTGGATCGATGAACCATCTCTTGTAGGAATCCGTCTCGTTCTGGATATCCAGGACGACAGGAACCTCCCCAGGCCCCAGGATCCGGATATTATCGATGTTCATCGTATCTGCATCCATGTTGTGGGGGAGATCAAGGATGAAACGGCTTTCCACATCAACGACATCGGTTACAGCCTCTGTCAGTTCAATATCCACCTCCCGCCCCCTGGCCTTGATGGAAATGGGAAGAGGATCCTCGATCATTGTCACGTTGCGAACCGTGTGATCCTCGTCAGCGCTGAGAAGAGAGAACGAAACATCATCGTAGTTCTCATATTCCGCTTTGAATGATGTGGAGATATCCTTTCTGAGATCCTCAGCTACCACGGATCCGTTCCGGTCCGTCGTGAATACATCGTATGTCACAAGGTTGATCAAATTTGCTCCTTCCAGCGGATTTCCATCTTCATCCATAACATTGAAGAGGACGGTCCTTACCGGTTGTTTGTTAAGGACCAGAGAAGCGATCTCGAGGGAGCCTCCTCTTGGTATTGTGAAAGCATCGGAGGTTTGACCGTAATACATGTACTCATCGATAGGGATGCTATCTCCAACGGTCGGTCCGTAAACCGTGATCCTGTGGTTCTCATCCTCATCCACTATGAGATCGAAATTCCCGCTATCGAGCATCATATCCACACCGTTATCCAGTTTGAAAAAGGTACCCGATGGTGCAGGTGTCATTGTATTGTTGATGTATACCCTGCCGAAAACGCGGGCCGGTTCAAGGTGTGTGGTAAAGGTAGAGGAAAAAGTTCTCCATAGGATCTCATCTCCGGTAATGTTCTTGACCCTGGGGGTCACTTTGATATTGTAGGTCGTGTTGAAATCCAGATCGACCTCGGGAACGATCTTTACAAGATCTCCCGATGGGTTCCAATCATAATCACAGCTAATCTTTGATCCACCATCCTCTTCAATCCACAGGTTCGTCTGGTCAACGGATCCCTGAAGCATCTTTTCGTGAAAAAGAACAAAAAGGTTCGTCTTCGTTTTGTTCGACTCCACACCGGTGGAGAGGTCTGCAGGTGCACTGCTCTTTACAAGATCGTCTTCAACAAGTGTGAAGGGATAATGGGGGGTCTTTCCCTCCCTGATAACACAATGGATCTGACCGGTCCCGTCCTCTGTGTTGAAATGTGGTTTGATCACGTTTATCGAAATGTTGTTCCTGGTGTTGTCTATACCCATCTGGAGCCCCTCGAACAGAGCATCCCCCGAAGCATTGGTCTGAATACCAGATTCAACAGAATTGAAAGGAGAGTGCTTCATGAAAGAAAAGTTGACGCCCTCCAACGGCAGATCAGATGAGCCGTTGTATATGGTCAGCGAAAGATTCCCGAAAGTCCCAGGTATGTAGTACAAGGTCCCATTTGGTATATAATAGGGGGTGAAGGGAGATTTCGAGAAGTTGTATGGCATCGGATAGGTCATCAACCCTCCTCCTGATTCGTTCCATCCATACCTGTCCCCAAGTTGGAAGTCGAAGCCGGAGGGATGATTTGCATATTCAATATCCACACTGACATGGAATTCCATGGTCGTCATGTTCCAATCATCATACTCTGTATCGTTAGAGTACGCGGTCCATGGTGGTAAAGGCTGTGATCCTGGACCACCCACCCTCGGAAGGGTCTCAGGCGGAGTTGTGTTGGTATCGAGTGCGGTCATGAAGATCGTCTCGCTTAGGTTCACGCCCACGGAATTGGCAGGGGTTAGATTCCCAATGAACCCATAAAAATCCCTTTCCATCGGAGCCCATACGTTCAGTGCATCGACATTTCCTTCCATATCTACGGGTCCAACCATCAATAATGCTGAAAGGACCATGATGAAGGTTACCATCAATGCGGGTATTGTTCTTGTTCTCATTTGCACACCTTCTATTATCTTTTTTTCCCATGTATCAAAGGGTGAGAACACCCTTCTCATGAATTTTTTTCGGAACACCCATACTCAATATGGCCCCTATTTATATTTTCACCGTATGGTTTTATATACAAGTTAAAAAATCCTTATATATTAGACTTGGAAACGGTCTTTCATTTCCGAAATTCCATCGAAAAGTTCAAATATTTTTGAATATATTCAAATTTTATTGAATACAACTTACTGGACATGTAAAAGGAGATGATGTTATCAGTGAAATACAAGATTATGCAAACCTTATATATGTGATGAAGGACGAAAAAAGAAGAAAAATATTGATCGCTCTGAAGTCAAAGAAAAACGGTCTGTCCTTCAAAGAGATAGAGATCATCACAGGGATATCCCCAACCGCACTGGCCTATCATCTGAAGATCATGAAAGGAAAAGGGATCATCGAGAAGGAGTTCCGAAACCTCTCGGGAAGAAGGGACTACTCCTTTTACAGTATCTCGAAAGAAGGGAGAAAGATCGAAGCCGCGGCCGATATGACATTCAGATCAGGACACATAGCGGTAGATCTGGCAAATGAACATCCTGATAGACTGCTGATAATCCCATCAAGGTTAGGGCCCAGATGTATCTCCATAACCAATACGGGAGGCTGTTGAATGGTAAAAAAGAGCCTGAGACCCAGAAAAGGGAAGGAGATGAAGGTGGTAAGGAGCTCGGACCACAGAAGCCATTATGTTACCGGAGCGATACCGCAGTGGACGGAGGAGGATATAAGGATCCACTTCTACAACGAGGTCCTGGAAGGATCCGGTGGACCCTATTATATTTCCACAACCCAGATCATACTACCAAAGACAGCCCTTCCCAGATTGATCGAGACATTGAAAAATGCGGCCCTGACAGATGATAAGAACCAGAGGTCCGAGGTCACTACAATGCCCCTTGATGTTGCAGTGGCCGTTGACAGGGAAATGTTCGAGATCAAAAAGAAGGCACCACGGAATAAAAAGGTTCAGAAGATCAGAAGGAAATAGTTCAACGCAGAGCTTCTTCCACCGCGTTCTTTATGGTGTCGATGTCCGCGGGTTTCTCAAGGAAATTTGCAATACCTATACCCTTGACAGTTTCCTTGATGGATTCGTCTGCGGTGAGGAAGAGGATCTTCTGGCTCTTCTTGATCTCGAGTATGGCCTCTGCGAGATCTGTCCCGGACATTATGGGCATCCTGTGATCAATGATCACAAGATCCGGTTTCTCTTCAATGGACCTGTAGAATCTCAGAGCCACCTCACCGTTCTGGGATTGAGCAACGATCTTGTGCCCCATGTCTTCAAGTATGATCGCCATCAACTGCTGAATGGTCGGTTCATCATCCACTATCATTATTCCTGCCATGTTTTCACACTCCGGGCCAACCAAAACTTATCACCATCATCAACGGTCAACCTAAATAAACATATTTATACCCCTTCGTGATATGATAATCTCCTTACAGCGAGAGAATATCCGATCTTATCTCCTCGGTGATCTTCTTTGCAGCACTCGAAAAGGCTTCGTTATCCATTTTTGCCATCCTAGATATTGAAACACGACTCCTGGCACTCCTTACCG
>JAYEPK010000407.1:0-2389 GCA_034723935.1 Thermoplasmatota archaeon | reverse complement strand
GTTCCAGCATGTCCGGAGTTGAGATCGAGTCATCAGAAGGTCTGGACATAGAGAAGATCAAGGGTTCCAAGAGTGGAAGTATCGAGGTAGTATCTCCAAGTGATGTGGGACCCACGATCGAGATGAAGGTGGAGAAGAACAGGGTCAAGTTCAAGGCAGCAGGAGAAGATGAGATCAAGGCCCTGAAGGCAAGGGAGGATGCTGCACAGAAGATCGTTTCCGTTCAAAAACTTACCTCAACTCTCAAAGGGATCGGAGGGGATGCATCGAGGATCATCGAGAATGTCAGGAACATGGCGATATCCTATCGGGATGGGAAATATGATGCGGTGATCTCCGGTGCGGAGAAAATCGAGGAACGGATGGCATCGGAGGAAACGAAGAAATCAATTATAGTTCAGCTCCAGAAGAAGGTCTCTGATTACGAGGAGATCGGCGGCGACCTCACCATGGCAAAGGAGAGGTTCAAGCAGATGGTCGTTTCCCTGAAGGAGGGAAAGGACGATCTCTACTCCCTCGCTCAGTCCACCAACAAGATGGCAGAGGATGCGATCAAGGACCTGGTGACCGTTGAAGAGGTGGAACTGGCTGAACCTGTGCAGGTCAAAGAGGAAAAGGAACCGAAAAAACCTGCCAAAGAGGAGAAACCAAAAGCAGTAAGGAGGATTGTCCGAAAGAAACAGGAGCTCCCGGGAGACGCAGCAGAGGACACGTCGCCGGAAGAGGAACCAGAGGCCGAACCTAAACCTGTTATTAAGATAATCAAGAAGAAGATAATCGTGATCAGGACCCATGATGAAGTGGAAACCGACGATGGGTCCGAGGATCCATCTGACCTTGAAGATGATGACGAAGAGTTCTCGCTCGATCTTGATGTGGAGGAAGATCTATCAGACCTTGATGATGGAATGGACAATATTGTCGGATCGGCAGATCCTGACGAAACAGTAGATTCGCCTAACCTCCGAAGTGGTGACTTCGGAGATCCGTCCGACCTTCGCGGAAGTGTCCGAGAAGAAAAGAGCGACGAGGGTGAGGAATTGGTCAAGGATACGGAACAAAAACCCCAGGTGCGGGAAGTCAATCCAGAACCGGAGGTCCGGCCTGCACCGGAAGTTTCCGCACAACCGGATCCAACTCCCCGGAAAGAGGAACCGGCCCAACAGGCTCCCGAGCGGAAAGAAGCATCTCCGGGGACCAAAGAAGATGAGATAAAGAACGCATTCAAGCAGTATCAGTTCGTTTACAATGCTGCCTTGAAGTTGCATTCGGCAGGAAAGGACGTGACCCAGATATTCGATCTGTATTCCTACGGTGAGAGTGCTAGGCAGAAGGAAGACATGAAGACCTACGTTGGAATTGGCAAGCAGCTTCAGGACATGCTGATCGCTCTTCAGAAATAGATCGCCTTTATTAAATCACATGAAAAGGCAATCCTTATATAACGTTGCATATGATAGTTCATCAAGTACGACCACGGGTGTGGTTTTGTATTCAAGGAAGGAACCCGATAAGGGAACCATTTGGAGGCCTGGCATGATGTCCAGTAACTTAGATAATAGGGAAACTTTATCTACACCGTCCTGTATATCCGAACCCCCGTTGTACACTGCCGTACAGTTACTAGTAATGAACACGCTGGAGGGAAAATATGCGTAGAAGTGTCCTTGCCCTTATTTTGATCGGAATATTGGTCGCCATCAGCTTTGCAACTATGTGTGTGACCGAGACCGCTGATGCTGAAATACCTGCTGCTTCGGAGGAACCCACAAGGGTCACCGAACCGAAGAACAAAGAGAACGATTATCCAGAATGGTCCGGTTGGAACGAGGAAGATTATACCAAACCCTGGAACCAACCATGGCATAACCATTCGAACTACCTCAAGGAGTATCCTCAGAGGGAGTTCTGGCTGAGATGCCAGAACATGACCGAGGACTACCAATGGTTGGATGATGTTAACGCGACCACAAACGGAGATGAAAGTGGTTTGATGAAGGAAGATCTCAACATCACCCAGACCAAGGATGATCCGATGAACTTCTCCTATCCAAGGTCGGACAAGAACCTGACCGCCCAGTATGACACGTCCATGAACGATATGGGGGTTCTGAACCTGACGATCAATCCTTTGGGTCTTCTTTCCATGGGTACGAACCCCTTGAAGGGTTCCCTGAAGGAGCTTAACGTTGAGGTGTGGATAGATACCAACGGTGATTATGATTACAAGGAGCCCGCGCCCGATGCTGCGATCGAGGGCATTATGAGGTTCGATTTCAACTGGTGGGATTCACCATTTGATCCATTGGACCCGGAAGGCAGCATAGATCCTCACGTAACGAGGTCAAAGCAGATGCAGGACCCTCCCGTGGGCACAAACCAGCAGATG
>JAYEPK010000406.1:0-2390 GCA_034723935.1 Thermoplasmatota archaeon | reverse complement strand
ATTCCTGAACTCCTCCAACATTTCCATCTCCCATGGGGACTTTGGTTTTTCGGACCTTGGTCTTCTGATCAAGGGTTGTGAAAATGTCCATCTGATGTTCAAATTCGTGGAACCATGGACCGAAATGCCGTTCGTCCGAAGATATCCTCGCTCGAAAGTGGATCCGAAGATCTCGACATCTGTGGAATTCTCTATGATCAGAGATTCTTTGCAGGATGAGAACTCGTTGGACATCAGATGGACATTTTCACAACCCTTGATCAGAAGACCAAGGTCCGAAAAACCAAAGTCCCCATGGGAGATGGAAATGTTGGAGGAGTTCAGGAATACACCCCCGGGAGCGCTGTTGCTGATCTTGGTCCTGAATACCTCGACATTGCTCGAATCAACACAGACGTATGTGGAATGATAGCGATCATTTTCGACAAGATCGATGATAACGTTACTTGCACGGTAAAGTATCACCATGCCGTTTACACTTCTGATACTTTTATTTTCCAGGTCAATATCCTTTAAGAACTTCAGTCTCTTGGATCCAATATAATTGTCACCGGTGACCACTAGGGTCTCAAGGAAGGACCTTATATGATCCATATCATCAAGATCATCGAAGAGCTTGAGCCCATATCCCTTGATGGAGTTCCCATCAAGTGTAATATTCCCGCATCCGTCTCGAAAATGGAGACTGAAACCATTGGATGGACCTGCACTGTAATACGTATTCAGATCATTATTCTTGATCAGAACATCCGTGGACCACTTCAAGACCACTCCACCGCTGTTGGTGGAGATCGCCTCATTGTTCAACAGGGTCCCGTTGGTGGAATTGTCGATCTTCATGGACAGCCCGATGCTTTGGATGTTGCAGGAATCGACAAGGAATTCCCGGACGGTATCAAATCTTATCGAGTATCCCTGGGACTGAAGGGTAGCGTGCCGGATCACGAGCCCTTTCACTTCATGTGCATCGATACCGTCATCAATGTTCGCCGTCATGGTGATCCCGGTTAAATTCACATTTTCTGATTCGATGATCTCGATCCCTTTCCAAGTTTCAGAGATGGTGATATCACTCAATTCCAGGTTGGTGGATCGAAAAGAAGAGATGGAGATATCGGACCTTGAGAACAACATCTGCCGAAGGCTTATGGTATTGCTTGACCTGATCTTGATATTACTATGAAAATAGGTGATCGTATTCGCATCAATTACAGTATTCACGGAAGAAACGATCAGAAATCCCGTACCGATATATGGATAATTATTTCCATAGATCGTGTTGTACTTGAATACACCATACTGATCTCCCACACAGGCAACCCCGTTCCGGTTGGATACAATATTGTTGCCATTTACAACGGGGAAGATCATGTCCGAGAGATAGATCGACCAGTTCTCCGAGTACAGTATATTGTTCTCCATGATCCTGGTGTTGATCGAGTTATTCGAAACGATACCTCCGATGCGCCCATGAACGAGATTGTTATCAAAACTCAGGTTGGAAGTGCCCTGGAGAATAGCCCCATATTGTAAAGTGTAGATCCGGTTGTTCTCAACAACGAGTTCTGTGGAGCTGTCCCTTATCATTATGGAGTTGTTGTATGTTGAGATAAATGAATTGTTGAGCTTGACCTTGGCTGAACCTTCGATCACCACTCCTTTGTAGCACGGATCGATCTGAATGTCGTCAATAACTATGTTCCTCATGTTCTTCAGGTAAACGGCCGCTCCTGCACCGATACCTGTTTCGCTGCCGGTGGAGGTGTTTAGGAAGGTGCAGTTCCTGATAAGAATGTGAGAGACCGTGTTCCGTATGGTGATACAGTTCGAGGAGTTCAAAGCATCAATGGTCAGGTTCTCGATGATGTAAGGGGAGCCTTCCGAGCCATTTCCGGACCATGAACGATCCGATGCGAGGTCTGTGAGGTCCTGCTCAGAGAAAATGCTGATGATCGGGGAAGTTGAACCATCTGATGCGATATTGCTCTGGTCTTCAGCTTCTACCACTGGCATGTTGATGAGCAGGAGCAGTAATGCCGCGGGTAACAGCTTCCTCGTCGTACCTCAGACCTCCCATCCAAGGCACCGTTAGAAGGGATATTATTAGTTATGGTTCACATCTGATATTTCGGATGGTATTTTCACACAAGGATCGTTAATTTTTATTCAAGTGGATCCGTTGAAGGTCCAATGGGAAGATATCCGGACCTTGCAGTTTTAGTCCTCGCTCCCAAGCATCTCATTAAATGGATGTTCGGTTTCGAAGATGAGGAAGTGAGTGCATGCCCCCGAAACAGAAAATACATCTTGAGATCTCAGCCGACATCCGTAAAAGACTTGGGAAGGTCCCTGGAGAAACCGACGAGGATAAGATCAATACACTGCTCGAT
>JAYEPK010000405.1:0-10337 GCA_034723935.1 Thermoplasmatota archaeon | reverse complement strand
AAGTATGTCTTCAGTCCGGTCCTGACACTTATCAGGGATGTTCAGGAGGATGCATCCATCAACAATGTCGCTGTGGTCGGGCTTCCGTGCCATATCGAGGCGATGAGGAACATGGAGATGGATCCGGTCGCCTCGAGGATGATGAAGAAGGTCCGGTACATTATCGGACTGAACTGCGGTGCACCCAACATGAGCGAGAGGGACTGGAAGACCTTTGTTTCGGAAACCTTCGCGGTTTCCGAGGACAAGATCCAGGGTTTCCGGGCGAGAAAGACCGGAAAGAGATCCATCGAGATGAGCCTTGTCATGGTTGGTGGGTGTGAAAGGACCAAAGCGATCTCCATAAATGCATATCTGAAACATTTCGAAAGATCACCGAAATGGCCAAGGTGCTCGTTATGTCCCGATTATTCGGCAGACCTCAGCGATGTGACCTTCGGTCTGCCGCTCATCAGGACAGAAAAGGGTGAGGAGCTTGTCGGGTCTGCCGTTGAGAACGGATATCTGAAGAAGGGTTCCATCTCCAGAGCGATCGTGCAGAAATATCTTGATGTTTACGTTGGTTATGGTAAGAGAAGACGGACCAGAAAGGGCATAGGGCTGAGAAAGAAGGAAGGAAGTCCATATCCCGAATACAGATAGCGCAATCAATATCTTCAGGGTCCGTGTTCATCAAGCATGGTAGAGCAGTTCCTTCCACCGCCACCCCGGATGGAGACATGGTCCGGTAGGGTTTTCAGAGCAGCCGTTCGGTATTCCTGTGCCGGTATCTCCACATCCATATTCCTCGAGCACCGCGAGGGGACCATTGTTCTTGACTGCGGTGACGGGGCGATAAGGGATATGATCGAGATCCTGAGAGCAGGGTTCGTTGAGAAGGATGAAGAGCCCATCTTCGACCTTGAGGTATCTGGGAACAGGATCGATGCTTTATTGATAACCCATGGACATTTTGACCATTACTCGGGCATCCTGGCCATGTTGGAGTTCCTTCATCTCCTCGGGAGGACCCGGCCTCTCCCGATAATATATCCTGTCGGTGCGGCATCTGTGGAAGGAATAGTGGACCATTTTGTCGAACATCTCTGGGAGACGCCGGGATTCGATGTGGACCTTGTTCCTGTTGTGCCCGGTGACCGTCTGGACATCTCGGGAACCGGGGTAGATGTATTCAAGGCCTTCCACCGCAACAGCAAGCCCGGTGTCACAGGTTGTCCCTTGGATGCATTATCGTTCCGGCTGACAAGAGATGGAGAAACGGTCGCCTATTCCGGCGATACCTCGGACGTTGAAGCTCTGGAACCTGTGGTAAAGGATGCGGACCTTGCGATCATCGAGGCAACTTTCCCGGACGGGTTCGAAGGTGCAGAGGGAGTGCACTTGACGCTCGATCAGGCAAAAGAGGCTGGAAAAGCAGCAAGAGCTGTGATGTTGATACATTTCACGGCTGCTTCATTTCGGGAAATGGTCGGCAATACGAAGATCAATCCTGCGACCAGGGAAGGGTGATATTGAATACGGACCCGCTGGGTTCGTTGTCCTCGACCCAGATCCTGCCGTTATGAAGGTCGATTATCCCCTTGGAGATGGCAAGGCCAAGACCTGTTCCCGATATCCCGTCCTTCCTTCCTCCTCTTTCGAACCTCTGGAACACCATCTCCTTGAACTCATCGGGGATGCCATCTCCCTGGTCCTTAACGGAAAGGGTGATACCGCCGATATTCGCCGAGAGCTCCACCGAGATGTCGCTCCCCTCCTTGCTGTATTTCATTGCATTGTCAAGCAGGTTTACCATGACCTGCTCGAGCATCGCATGGCCGACGATCTCGAAGGTGTCGCCCATGAAATGATATGATATGTTGTAGGATTCTGTCTTTGGATACAGGATCTCGATGCTCCTTTGCAGCATCTTGGAGATATCCATCAGTTTGAAGTCCTTCCTCAATTTCCCTTCCTGGATCTGTGAAAGGACCTTTGCCATCTCGATCGTTTCTGTCATTCTGTGGGTCAGGCCAACGATCTTCTCGATATATGGGTCTTTTTTCTCTTCCCTGGCAAATCTGAGAAGTTCGGAATATCCCAGTATAGCAGAGAGAGGATTCTTGAGGTCGTGTGAGATCACTGAGATGAGAAGTCGATAACCATTGTTCATCTTTTCCAGCTGGCCAACCGCTTCATCGATACGGGCGATCTCGATCCCGGTCATTTTTACTCCTGCAGTATGGCCTCCCTCGAGATAAGGGGAGAATGTACAAAGATAAGGTCGCTGCTTTCCCGTGTTATCAACAAGCTCAAGGTCCACCTGGTAGGTTTCCCCCATTTCAAGGGCCTTGGTCCAGGCGAACATCGCTCTTTCCCATTCTTTGCCGGGAGGAGCAAAGAAAGGGCCTTCCATTACATCAGGTGAGAGGTTCGGTCTGTTGATGAAGATATCTGCCTTTTTGTTGCAGTCAATCTCCCAGACAGATTCGTTCCTTTTCCAGAGGACCAGTATGTCCTCGGAGCTGTCAAGCAGGGCCCTGGCCCGGTCCCTGTCTCCTTTAATGTCTCTGGCCTCGAGTGTCCTTCCCAGGATATTTCCAAGTGATTTCCAGAGTACCTTGACACTTTCACTCTCGACCAGCTCCCTGAACGCTTCTTCCCTGGACGAATAGAGAGATATGACACCAATCCTTTCCGATCCAAAATATAGAGGTATGACAAGGGCCGAACGGAGTCGGATGATAACCGGATCACCGGTTATTGTCCTGGCTCTGCAGGTTCCTTCCATCCCACCGTTCCATGTGTCAGTGAATTCACACGTCAGGTCCTCCTGGATGTCCAGTTCCATTGCCCCTGACAGCACGTAATGGCGGGAAATGAAATCCTTGCTTTCCAGGAAACCCTCCCCTGTGTCCACATCCCATTCTTCATCCAGATTGTCGGTATCCTTCCATCTCAGGGTTCCCATATCAAAAGGGACGAGAACAGGTAGATGCTCTGTCAGGATCTCCATAAGCTCATCAAAACTTTGAACATCCATTACCTTCTTGATAAGATCCATTGATCTTCCAAAGCCGAAATCCCTCTTATCTTCATCAAAGCTCGAACTGAATGGACCCTCCACTTCTCCGGGCCCCTTTTTTATTTCCCTGTCCCCATATGACAGGTCGCCAGAGCTAAAGCTATCCGGCTTGTTACTGCGGTACTTTCCCCCCATTTAGGTCGCTCCAAAAAGTCGCTCAGTGCGTGTTCGAGAGCATTATAAAGAACGTTATATTTCAAGATTGGGGGCCATTTCCACTGCAGGTCGATGGTTGTATAAATGTCGCTCTCTCACCCCCCTCCCCTTCTCATGGAACACGGTCGTTCGAGGGTATGGTGATCGGCCTTCCGGATAGTATTGGTCCTCTATCATCATGTCTGTCTTGAAGATAGATCCTGACTGTAGGGTCCTATTTTCCTGAATGCATCGAAAACGATATAACATGAACCATCATTTAACGGCTATGCGGTCCAGAAGGACTGTCAACATAACAGGTCGTTCATCCATTTGGCTGACCATGATGATCTGTTCGATCCTCTTGGTCAGTGGTGGTCAGATCAAGGGTGATGGTATCTTTCCAGACGGTGCAGAGGCTGTCAGAACCGGAAGGATCTCCTTTCCCTCGACGCTATCGCAAGAGGCCAACTTCAGCACTTATTTTGATTACAGGTCCATGACGGATTACCTCCGTTTCCTTGAGGGTGAATATCCCGACCTTGTTAAACTCTGGTCGTTGGGGCAGACATACGAAGGCAGGGAGATATGGTGCATCAAGTTGAGCGACAGGGTAGAGTTGGTGGACGATGGGCATCCAGGTTCGGAACCGGATGCGCTGCTTGTGGGAGCCCATCACGCGAACGAATGGATATCCTACGAGGTGCCGTTGTTCATCATTACTTTCCTTCTGGAGAACTACGGCGGAGATGACGATAACGGCAGCATTGCAACGTTCCTGATGGACAACAGGGAGATATTCTTCGTGCCGATATTGAATGCGGACGGTGTCCAGTATGCCCATGATGTGGACAGGGGTTGGAGAAAGAACCGAGAACCCAATTATATTGGTGAGTTCGGACCTGCCCATATTATCTCGCCCGATCTCTTGCCGGTCTCGTATGGTGTTGATATCAACCGCAACTACGGATGGATGTGGCACGAGGCCGGTGGTTCGAATGTGGTTGTTACAAGTGGTAGCTCATACCGGGGTCCTCCGGATAACAGGGATGACGATGGTGATGCGATATTTCAGATAGATCTGACACCGGGATTTCTACCATTCGGTCCCGATGAAGGTGTGGATGAGGATCCATGGGATGGGATCGATAATGATGGTGACGGCAAGGTCGATGAGGATCCTGCTGGTGGTTTCACATCCCTTGAGTCCATCGCAATGAGGGAACTGGGAGATGAACATGCATTCCCCGTTGCGATCACATATCATTCCTATTCAGAACTTGTTCTGTGGCCCTGGGGATACTCCGGAGAGACGACAAAAGATGACGCTGTCCTTTCCCAGCTGGGTGCCAGGATGGCTGAGATGAACGGATACAGACCCATGCAGGGAGAATCACTTTACAAGGTGACCGGTGAGTTCACCGATTGGTTCTATTCGCAGTACGGAACCTTTGGATATACCTTCGAGATCGGACGTACGCACAATATACCCGGAGAGGAGATAAGATCTCACTGCGAGTTGAACCTTGACCCCAGTCTCTTTCTCATTCACGCTGCGGATAATCCCTACGAGAGCTTCATCAGGTTCGATGAGAACTCTTCCTCCTTCAATATCGAAAGGAATTCGATAGCTCTGCAGTTCTCCTACGAGGATATGGGCTATCCAAAACCGATATCCGCTGATGGTTCCAGGGTCGCTTACAGGTGGGATGGTGGTCTCTGGGATGAGGAGGAGGTCGAGTTCCGGGAAGATGGCAATATCACATGTTCCATATCCCGGCGTAGGGAGGGTGGATCCCTGGAATATTATCTAGTTCTGGAGGATTCGGATTCGAAGACGGTAACTTATCCGACCTATGCCCCGAACCAGGCCCTTTTGCTCGAATTCGAGGGAGACAGCATATTCCAGATATATTTTGGAATGGATACGATCTTGATACTTACCTTCACACTTGGAATTGTATGGGGAGGTTTCTCTGTCGGGATATTCAAGGCAATGGGTTCTGGAAAAAAGAGGAGGCAGGACATTGGCAGCTAAGGGTGGGGGGTTCACAAGTCGATGGGGGTTGTTGATGGCCGCCCTAGGTGCTGCCATAGGAACCGGAAACATCTGGAGGTTCCCGAAGGAGGTCGCCAACAATGGCGGCGGTTCTTTCATGATCCCCTATGTTATCTTTCTTTTCACCTGGTCCATACCCATCCTTCTCATCGAGTTCAATATCGGAAAGAAATCCCGAAAAGGTACCATGGGTACGTTTGCAATGTTCCTGGGAAAACACAAAGCATGGATGGGAGCATGGCTGGCGTGGATCTCCACGGCCATTGGTTTCTATTATGCGGTGGTAATGGGATGGACCATACGGTATGCCTTTGGTTCATTCACGGGATCGGTCTCGTTCACGGATGCCCAGGGTTCCTGGGAATCATTTTTGGAGAGTCCGCTCCTGGTCGTATTCTTTCAGGTACTGGCGATCGCCATCTCGGCCGTGGTTGTATACCGGGGGATCGCAAAGGGTGTGGAAAAGGTAAACAAGATACTGATCCCAACACTTTTCGTGCTTCTGACACTGACCATGATCAGAGCACTGTTCCTCCCCGGTGCATTGAAAGGTGTTGCATACATCTTTACCCCGCAGGCAGATACCTTGTGGAGTGGCAAGACCTGGATATCTGCACTTGCCCAATCAGCCTGGTCCTGCAGTGCAGGTATGGGGATGGCGATCACCTATGGTGCATATACACGACGGAAGGATGATACGACATTGAACACATTCCTTGCCGGGCTTGGAGATACGACGGTTGCCCTGATCGCTGGGATCATGATATTTGCCACTGTTTTCGGGCTTTCGGCAACCATGGGTGAGGCCGAGGCAGCGGTCGAGCAGGGTGGTTCCGGATTAACGTTCATACATCTTCCGAACCTGTTTGGTTCCATGCCTGGTGGTCAACTCGTTGCGATCCTCTTCTTCAGCGCCATGGCATTCGCCGCCCTGACATCGATGATAGCTACCTACGAGAATGCCGTCAAGAACTTTGTTGATGCCGGATGGGATCGTAAGAAGGCCATCAGGACGCTTACAATCGGTATGATGATCCTCGGGCTGCCATCGGCACTGATCGTTCTTCCGGTTTCGGGAACCCCAATGCCGGTGTTCCTTGATAACCAGGATTTCGTCTGGGGCCTAGGTCTGATACTCTCTGGTGCTTTCCTTTATTATCTCGTTTTCAAGTATGGTGTGACCCGGTTCAGGGAAAGGATCATCAACAGTAAGTATGCTGATATGAAGATAGGAAAATGGTTCGATCATCTTTTCAATTTCGTGATTCCTATCGAACTTGCTATAATGGGCGGATGGTTCGTTTTCCAGACCCTGACCGATCCCATAGATGAGTGGTGGATGGGTGGCATTGTCGGTTTCCTGATCATGCTCGCCCAGTGGGGTGTTGCCATTGCCGGTCTTATCTACCTGAACAACAAGGTGAAGGACAAGTTGGTGGACCATAGCGTCGATCCGGATTCCTCCATAGATGATGATATACTGACGGAGGATGCGGAAATCGTAAATGCCCAAGTGATCGATGAGACCTCTGTTTGATATCCGGATGGTGATATATGTGACCGATGAAAAGAAGATCATGCTGATACTGAAAGAGAAAGGTAAAATGTCAACGACCGAGCTCGAACAGGAGTTCAACAATAGGGGAGAGGACTGTCCGGATGGAGCTGTCAGAATCCTGATGAGATTGAAGACGAAAGGTGTTATCAACGGCAGGATGGATACTTCCAGAAAGGGGTGGGTCTGGTCAATAATGGATCAAAGTTAGATGATAAAGGCTCTGTGTGTGCGAACAAAAATTTTAGATATATCCTTTAACGCTATCGGTCATGTGGATCCCTGCACCTGGGATCATCGATAGAGGAGTTGTTCCAATGTTACCAAGTGACAGCAGTTTAGGACCGATCAGACGTTCTTTTCCATTTTTCATATGTTGTATGTTTATATCCATGGGGATATTCCTCATAACACCGGCTGAGGAAGTGTACGGACTTGTCATACCCGAAGGAGAGCTCTCTGGTGTCTATACCTTGAGCAAAACAGATTCACCCGTAGATGTCCAGGGGAATATCACCCTGCTCCCAGGTTCCTACCTCAATATCACAGAAGGTGTTGTTGTGAATGTTAAAGAGGGATGCTGGATTGAGATCCAGGGGAGCCTGAACGTAGTTGGAACCGAAGAAGAACCCGTTACAATACTAAGCGCAGGTCCCGGGTCTTTCGATCGGATCAATATGACCTCCGGTTCGATCGCCTATCTCGACCATGTGAACATAGATCAAACCGAAAGGGGATTGAATGCCTATGGTTCAGGAACGATCGTTCACCTTTACAACAGCACGGTCGGATCGGAAAACAATGGTGTTACAGCATCTTCTTCCTCACTTGTCTGGTCCATCAACACAACGTATGACGCAAATAACAGGTTCTCCGTTTCCGGAGCCGTGATCCATGAGGGTTTCTGGTTCGATTTCCGGGCGGTCAGGGACACAAATGGGGCCGGTGTGCCAAGTGTTCAGGTGAGGGTGAACCATCGAAAGGGTTCGGATTACGAATTCGAGGAATGGACAGTGTTCGATTCTGTGTCCAATGGGATAGAAACAGGTCCGGATGGCCGGCTTCCTCCGATCCCTGTTGACAAGTTCAAGCATAACGGGTTCGTTTCCAGTCTTCCCGTGAACATGACAATGAAATGGTCCCATACCAATGAGACGGGTTCCACCTGGGGGAAGAACTTGGTGGATGAGGGAATGCTCGTGGTTGATAATTTCTACATGGTGTGGGAAATGGATTTCACCCCCCCACCAGCACCAACAAATTTGAGAGGGGAGAACGTAAGTGATACCTGGGTAGACCTTGAATGGGACCAGGATCCTTCAGCGGACCTTCTTGAATATTCACTCAGGTACAAGAAGGAATGGGAAATGGAATTTGGGGCACCGACCTCCTTCGGAAAGGGCATACAACCCTACAGGGTGTTTGATCTGCTCCCCGAGACGGTCTATACCTTCAGATTGCAGTCAATGGACTTCCATCCGAACCATTCGAATGATACGATCGCGCATATAAGGACCCTGGATATTGAGCCTCCATCACCTCCCACGGATCTTCGGATAAGGAGCATAGGGGGTGATTGGTCTCATCTGGAGTGGAGTTCGAGCTCGAGCAATGATGTGACAGGTTACGAGATCGAGATGGAGGAAGTTGGAGGTGATCTCAACTTCACCTTCTTTGAACATCATTACATGAACCTTTCCATGAACATCTCCGGTCTTCCATCGGAGACCGATTTTCAGGCAAGGATGAGGGCGTTTGACGACGCGGTAGATCCCAATCCCAGTAACTGGACGGAATGGATCCAATTTACAACATCCGATGTCACCTCACCTCTTACCCCTCAGATCGTCCTTTACCCTATGCATGCAGTCCAATTGGTTCCGGGTAACAATTTCTTCAATACGACATTGATCGGGTTCACGATCACTGTACCTGAGGAGAACCGGACCGTACTTGAGATAATGGTCGATGGAACAGAATATGAGGATCCGGATGGAAATATTGAACGATGGACCACATTCAATGGACAGCTTCAATATTTTCTCTCACTGGATCCAGGATATCACACTCTCAAGGTCAGGTCCATAGATCCTTCGGGGAATGCAGGCCCATACAATCAGACTTCGTTTGTTATCGACAAGACCCTGCCGGTGATAGACTCCGATATCCCAAGGGGGCATATCCATACTGCCTCCTTTGGTGAATCATTTATCCTTTCGGTAAACGCAACCGATGAGAACGGGATCCATCTGATCAAATGGACACTTGCCGAAGAAGATTATATGGAGTACTTCTTTGGACCGGAAGTTGAGTTCGATCTGGAGATCGGGAATTATACTGTAAGGATTTTGGCTTATGATATTGCAGGGAATTGGGCAGATCTTGTTTTTGATCTTGTGGTTGAGCTTCCGGATACTGAAGCACCCACCGTTAAGGGTCATCACCCTCAAGATGGAGATGTGGATGTTGAACTGGGGCCCACCATAACGATCGAACTATCCGAAAAGATCGAATGGTCCTCGGTCCGTATCACATTGAAGACCAGCAACGGAGGGAACGATATAGATATATCCATATCGTATATGGAGGATCAGAATACGATCACCTGCTATCCGATCGATGCATTGGATGATGATACGGAATATCTCCTGACCTTGACCAACCTGCTCGATCCAAGCGGTAATGACGGAGGTCCGTTCTCCTTCACCTTTACGACGATCTCCTCGAGTAAAATGGACACGGATAATGACGGTATTCCGGATGATATTGAGACATCCAATGATTTCCTATCGCCCTCGGACCCATCCGATGCTGATGAAGATGAGGACAAAGATGGATTGACAAATGTTGAGGAATACCGGAGGAACACATCAATGGTCGATCCCGATTCGGATGGTGACGGCATGACAGATGGCTGGGAAGTTCAATATGATCTTGACCCTCTCGACAATACCGATGCTACCGGGGATGAGGACAGGGATGGTTATACGAACCTGAAGGAGTTCGAAACAGGTACTGATCCAACGGATCCTGAAAGCAAACCAGAGATTAAGGCCGAAGGAACAGCGCTTTTCATTGTTGTATCGATCCTTCTTGTGGTTCTCCTTCTTGTTGGAATGGTCGTATTCCTGATCATCATGGTCAGGAAGAAGAAGAGAGAGGCCGAGGAGGAAGAGAGTCTCGAGAGGGTAAGAAAGGATGATGGGCCCAAAGATTCCGCAACCTGGTCGGAGGAAGAGAAAGCAGAGAAGGTAGAGTGCAGGGAATGCGGTGCAACCTTGGATGTTTCGATCGGATACTGTCCAGAGTGCGGTGCTATCGTGTCCGATGATGATGTTGATGGATCTATAATGGAGGAGGATGAAACAGGGGAAGGACTTCCACCGATGATGGATGATATCGGATCGATGTCCGGAGAGGATGGTGAGAGCCTTCCCCCCGCTATGCCTGTGCAAATGAACGAAGAGGTGTTGGATAATGGGATGGGGCCACCTGCAATGGAGGAGGTCTTGCCATAGCCCAAT
>JAYEPK010000404.1:0-2398 GCA_034723935.1 Thermoplasmatota archaeon | reverse complement strand
GCCACAGATCGTTTTTGCTATGAAAATGGCATGGTTTAATTAATTCGTGCTACTACGATTTTCATCCTTATGTGTGGCCCGAAGGGTCATGAGTGCTTCATTATCTTATCATTGGAGTTGGTGGGAAATGATCATAGTTCTATCTTACCGCCCCGGGTTTGAGCGAAGTTCCCTGGCTCAAGAAAGTGATCCTTGTCATCCAATTCACTGAAAAGTGTAGTGGTGTATGATAGAAGCAGATAAGTTATTTATTAGGGGAGCACTTCTCCCCCTTCCCGGACTGTACTTTTCCCCTGTTATTATGATCTTTGATCGGTATAATGACACACGGGAAACAAGCAGGACCAGGAACTTCCAAGGGAGATCATCATGGAAAAAAAGAAGATGCCCCCACTTCAGATAGACGATATCGAGGCCAGGGTCCCGATAGTACAGGGTGGCATGAGTGTAGGTATTTCACTTGGGAACCTGGCATCGGCCGTGGCAAATGCTGGCGGGATCGGTGTGATCGGTGCTGCCGGTCTGGGTGCTGCCGAACCTGATATATCCACCAACTGGAACCAGGCCAACAAGAGGGCCCTTCAGAGGGAGATCAGGATGGCCAGAAAGGTATCGAAAGGACTTATCGGTATGAACATCATGATGGCCCTTTCCGATTACGACACCATAATCCAGACCACTTTCGATGAAGGGGTTGACATCCTTTTCGTAGGTGCCGGTCTCTTTCTCAGAATGCCCGATTCGCTGGATATGGATGAGCTCAAGGAGCAGAAGACCAAGATAATCCCCATAGTCTCCTCGGAGAAGGGAGCAAGGATCATGTTCAACTACTGGGCAAAGAACTACGATCATGTTCCGGATGGGGTCGTGGTCGAAGGTCCACTGGCTGGAGGTCATCTGGGTTTTACCAAGGAGATGATCGAGGACCCGCAGTATGCTCTTGAGAGCATCGTTCCCGAGGTCATATCAACGATCGAACCCTTCAGGGAAAAGTTCGAAAAGGATATTCCGGTGATCCCTGCCGGTGGGATATACACGGGTGCGGACATCTACAAGTTCATGAAGATGGGAGCATCGGGTGTCCAGATGGCAACAAGGTTCGTGGCAACCCATGAATGTGATGCATCCTACACGTTCAAGGAGACATACCTCAACGCAAAGAAAGAGGATGTTAAGATAATTCAGAGTCCCGTTGGTATGCCTGGCAGGGCAATAAACAACAAATTCCTTGAAAGTGTCTCCAAGGGTGATAAGATACCCTTTCACTGCGGATGGAAATGCCTCAGGACCTGCAATTACAAGGAAGCCCCATACTGTATTGCCCTTGCTCTCACTCATGCCAAGTGGGGTATGATGGGGAACGGTTTTGCCTTTGCAGGAGCCAATGTTCACAGGGTGAACAAGATAGTGAAGGTCCAGGAACTCATAGACGAGCTTGTGGATGGGTATGAGGAAGCTGCAAATGCAGATCTATAGGTCCAATCTCATTTCGCTCAATACATGCTGGAATCCCCAATGTTCGTAAACATCGAATGCACCGGTGTTGTATCTCAGGACCTTTAGCGAGATCTCCTTCACCTCCTTTTTCTCGAACCAATCCAGTGTCTGCTCCCATAATCTTGATGCCGCTCCTTTGCCCCTTAGCTCCGGTTCAAGATAGATATCGCTGACATAACCGACAAGGTCATTTTCGAAGACAGGAATGTTCTTGTTGATCCTCGAAAGCATGTAACCCTTGGTCTTCTCATCATCTTCGATCACGAGCAGTAACCCGTTCGGAGATCTGATAGTGTTCAAGAAAAAACCATGAGCGATCTCAGGGGCATTGTCTTTCATCCTCTGGAGCCTGTCCTTGCCATCTTTCCTTCCGAGCTCTCTCTGATCCTCCATGAACGCGTTCCAGAGCTTCAGGAGATCTTCCAGATCATCAGACCTTGCTTTTCTTACGTGCATGCTCCCACTTCCTTGACCTGTCCCTTTTCAGAAGACCCTGCTTCTCGAGCTTCGAATTCAGCTCCTCGAATCCCGGACACTGGTACCAGTTCCCTTTCCATTCACACTTCTTGCATTTCTTATGACCTATTTATCAATCGTGCAGAATATGGAAACCTTATAGAGAATGAATGGAGCAGAATAATATTGCCGGTGCTGTCAGAGGCATATCGAGCGAGATTTTATTGTTATGAAACTGTCGTATTCATCTACTTCGAGCTCTGAAGATATCCAACAGCCATTCCATGGTCAGATTCCTCCCGGAACTACTGAATATCAAGGGTGTGGGACAAAATTAATTCCTGCCCATCCATAGCATGTTATGCCAAAGAGTTGTGCAGAAGTCATGAGTATCTATCCGATCGGGTCTTCTCTGAGCTATTCTCCAGCCAAACCTTCGTTTATC
>JAYEPK010000403.1:0-10441 GCA_034723935.1 Thermoplasmatota archaeon | reverse complement strand
TGCAAAGGCTCCAGCCGCAACCAATAACACGATAGCGGATACGATCAGTAGATAACGGGACCTCATATTAATTACCCCATACGGTACTGTGTAGAGTTCTGAACATTATCGTATCCCCAATAAATGTATCGGTTGAATGATCAAAAGCCATCCTTGGACCTTAACGTCGATATTATCCTTCTTGCGATGGTCGGGTTTATCCCCTTGACCATCAAGAGATCCTCGGGGATCGCCTCCGAGAAATCCTGCCACCCATTATAACCGGCATCGTAGAGGTTCTCTGCCTTTTCCCTGGAGAGGTTGATATCATCCATGAAAAGCACGATCACCTTCTCCCTCTTGAGCGGGTCCCCCGCTCTCTGGAGACCTTCAGGGCTTTCTGCCGTTCCACTGTGGTCCTCTTCAAGAACGGGAGAAGCATCATCAATGGGATCGACATGTGTGCCCTTTGATCTTCTGGAGGAAAGATATACTGCGATCGCAAAGGTTACAGCGAAAAAAAGCACTCCCGCTCCGAGCATAGATGCGAAATCGGTCGTAATGACGCCTGCGATCCCTCCGACGAAAATGGACACCGTCGCAAGGAACAAGATCCACTGGGGTTTCAAGGTTATTCCCGTGCATGCCTACAAATGGAAGATATTTAATATTGTCGAAACAAAAGTCATGTTTCCAGAGTTGCTTTGTTCAAGTAGAGCATGATCTTCGAACCGGAGACACCCTCCTTGGAGATAGCATTCTCCACTTCCATCCTACCACCATAGAATCTGACCAGTGATGAGACCAGAGGGAGACCAAGCCCCCTCCCCTCTGCTTTTTCGACATCGAGAAATTGGAGGCCTCCGATCTCGTTCTCGATCCATTCAGGCAGACCGGGCCCGTTATCCTGGAAAGTTATCTTGACCTGATCCCCATCCTCTTCGGATGATATATGTAGAACAGGTCGATCACTGTTGTTATGGATCACAGCGTTCACCAATAGATGATAGATCACAAACTTCAATCTCCTGTCGGCCATAACCGAGATCCTCTCTATATGAAGGTCAAGCTTCAGGTCAAGGTTGAAGATGGGATCAAAACTCCTTGCAATATCAAGACCCTGTTCTATCTCTTCCGCAAGATCGAGACCCTCACCTTCAAAGGGGCCGAGCCCGACATCGGCCAGAACTTTTACCGAACGTATGGTGTCCATTGCCTGTCCAAGATGTCTGATGGCCGATCCGAACCTTTTGGAGACATTTTCATCGGGGTCCATGAGGTTCCTGAGTATCTCAAGGTTCATCAGGATCACCTGATGCTTGTTGGTCAGATCATGTGTCATAAGGTCAAGATATAGCTGGGCATCTCTTTTTGCCTTGTAGAGTTGGTGTATATCTTCCATTGATCCTGCAATTAACATGGCACCATCCTTTTTCATTATCGGCAAGCATTTGATCCTTGTCAACCTGGCTGTACCTTCTCTGGACATCAAACGGACCTCAAGCTCTCTAAGTTTTCCATCACAGCTCTTTCGACAATCCTCCAGCAACAAGCGGGCCTTGTCCCTCTCCTTTTCATGAACAATGGGCACTATGAAACCTCTGGACCTGGCAGTGTCAGGACCAGTGATCTTGTTCAGGGCACTGTTCGTAAAAATGTATCTCTCATCTTCCACATCGTAGATGAACAGCCCCTCTGACACCAAGTCAAGGTAAGGGAAGACCGAACCATCATCCCCGGTGATGGGCCTCAAGTCCTCTATATCCAAAATAACACCCGATAAACATATTGTTATTGACCTGACGGATATATTATATTATTGATAAAGAACGTTCGTGAACATGGTTATAACCTTTGTCACAATTGAGTAAGGCCATATGTTCTATGAAAACCATCCGGGGCCCCCGATCATCTACGGGTGGGGAGCATTTCGGAACATTGATCGGTGGCTTCCCGAAGGAAACGTGTTCCTTGTTCTCGGTGGAGCATCGGCAGACATACTCGGGATCGAGGAAAGGGTTAGATCCAACTGTAAAGGAAAAATTAACATATTCAGGGGAATAGAACCGAACCCATCCTCGGAAACCGTTGAGATCGGTGCTGATCGGTTGAAGAACGCGGATGTCGATCTCATTCTTGCGGTTGGGGGCGGTTCGGTCATAGATGCTGCGAAGTTCATGGCCCAGATCGCAAACCGGGGAGGATCGGTGATCGAGTTCGTTACCGGAAAGATAACACCCGAACATCTTGAACTTCCACTGATCGCCGTTCCAACCACACCGGGCACCTCATCCGAGATCACTCCCTTCTCGGTCGTGACCGTCCCCGAACTCAACAACAAGATCGGTCTCAGGCATCCCTCGATCTATCCGGCCAAGGCAGTGATAGATCCGGAACTTTCGATCCAGCTTCCACCGGAACAAACAGCAGCTACCGGTCTGGACATCCTTTCTCATGCCGTTGAGAGCTTCTGGGCAAGGAAAGCGAACAGGTTCACAAAGGAATTGAGCCTTACCGCAGTAAAGAAGGTGAAAGAGCATCTTCCGGGAGCTTTCATGGACGGGACCTCCAGAGAACACAGAGAAGGCATCTCTCTTGCAAGTATGTTTGCAGGAATGAGCTTTGCAAATACTGGAACGACCATCTGCCATGCCATATCCTATCCTATAACCATGGATACGGGACTTCATCACGGGATGGCATGCGCGTTATCCCTGGGGCCGACATACGACCTTCTGAGGAAAAAGGGGATCGATGACCTGGAGATGATCGCAGAGGCATTCGACTCGGAACCGGATACCTTTTCAGATGACCTAACAGAATTCCTGGTTGAGCTAAATGCACCTTCACGCTTGGAGGTCGTAAGAGAAAAAGACTGGGCAGAGCGGATAATGGGTACGGAACTCGAGAACTTCCGGAAGAACTTCAAAAAAGAGCTCTCAAGCGAGGATGTCAAGGGGATAATTGGATCGATGCAAGGAGAATGAAATAAATTCAAATAACCCGCATCACATACCAAGGATGGACCACCACAGGAGAGAAACGGATGGCAGCAGGATCGAATGGAAGAATATGTACGATGTGTCAGACCGAACTCGGGGACAACGAAGAGAAGAACTTTTACGGAGCTCCGATCTGCGACCCTTGCTGGGAACAGCTTTCGCTCGACAAGGTATCGGCAGGACAGATCGACAGATGGCTGAAAGACAGCATAGATGATACGGGGAGGGAAGCATTTACGGGGTTCATGGGGATCATGGCCCGGTATCCGGCGGAGTTCGGATGGAATATCCTGGCCCTCTCACCGACCATCATTGAGACCGTAGAGGACCCCCAGCAGAGGTCCTTGCTGGAACAATCCGCTATTCTTTCCGGGGCTTGTGTTATCAGGAACGGCAAGAAGCAGGGTGAAGAACCGGATCCCAGGTTGCTCTCCCTGTTCCTGGTCCTGGGTCAATTCTTAGTACTTTCCATTATGAAAAAGATCGTTCTGGAAAAAGGTCTCAGAACCGGGAATGTACTTGATGAGACACTTCTAATTGGAGCTTTCAACAGAAAGATGTTCGATATGCTTGCAGGTATCGACCCGAAAGGTGACAGGAAACTGGAAACCGTCCTTGCAGGGGTATTATCAAAGGTCGTATGAAACTACATGACCGATTTGACGATTATCGTGGCAAGTATCGCACTCGTTATGCCGAGTGCTATGGTGAGAACATGAAGAAAGGTCTCAAGCCAGTAGTTCCTTCTCTTCACAAAGGATATCGTATTCGCCGGTTGTATCTCCTTGGATTTAACAATGGACAGGTAGATCCCAAGGACAGAAGAGGTGAATATCACGGAGGAGATCATCACGGAATCCAATCCGATGATGAGGGTTGTAATGAGCAGAATTATGGATGCTATGATGACCACACTCGCCCAGATGATGAAAACACCCATTGCACCATGAACGACATATCTCTCACCCCCTTTTGGAAACTCTCCCTCAAGATCCTTTGTCCTTTCCTCCACCCATTTCGATCTTCCTTCAATGACCAGTTTACCCGGGCGGTCCGGATCCAGATACAGAGAACACCTGTCTCCCTTCTGCAATGTGATCGTATAGGAAAAATAACTTGCATCATCGGGAATGGCCTTTCTGTTCCTCTGGAATTCCTGGAGGGATGCAAAGTTGTATGGTATTGAGCCAGAATTGAAGGAGATGAGCTCCTCGAACTCGTTCTTTCCAACTCCCCTCAGGACCGTTCTCCTGAACCTTTCAAGATCATTCCCTGCCATGTCCTGGGACTTGAGGTCGATCACGTTCCTTTCTTTTTTCACAATTATCGCAATCTCCATTGTGAGCTACAATATATAATCCTTTTATCCAGAATCCCCGGGGCGGCCCTTCGGGATACTTCCATACCAGGGCGACCTAAAGCTTATTGTATGCAGTCTCCATAGGGTCAAACATGCCCCCGGCATGGGAAGATACCTACGACGAGGCTCAGAAGAAGACCGAGGATACAAGGAGAAAGATGTTCATCGATGCTGTGAGGGAGAAGATACCCGCCATCGACCCCGAACTTGCCTTCCTCACTCCGACAGAGATCCTCGAGGCACAGAGTTCCGTCAATGTCATCAAGGAGTATCACGAGAAAATCAAGGGATACAAGGGTCCGGGAAGGAAGATAGGGCTGCTTTTTCCCGATTCGGACAGGAAACCCTGGACGAAGGGAAAAACGGATTCTCTGATATACAGGAACCTGTTCACATCGCTCAAGAACCTGGATGTCGAGGGCCAGGTTGCCATATACACCATCTCTCCGGTCCTTGGAGTGGTCCCCAGTGAATGGTATCCGGACATCCCGATGTATGATGGCTCCGGAGCACAATCCTTCATGGTCAGGAGAAGGGGCTTCTCCTGGAATATCGAAGACTTCAGGAAGGTCATCTCGAACGCAGCGGATATACTCGTGGGATTCCTGGAGGAGAACCATCAGACCTGTGACACATGGCATGTTATTTTCAGAGCACCCTCGGTGCATAAAAGGATCTTCGAGGTGGCAATGGACAAGAGACCATTTCCCATCTGGCCCCATCCATCCAAGAAATCCCTTGCCGATTCCTACCTCAAAATGAAAACCACATTGAAAGAGATAATCGAAGGGTGACCGGCAATTGAATGGAAAAAAAGATGACATGAGAGATCTGTCAAAAGCCTTTACAGGTCCGCAGATAAGGACCATATTTGGAACAATAAGTCCCCATTCCGGCAAAGATGACAAGAAGAATGATCTCGGTAGGATAGAGGCATCCGATCGTGTGGAGAGGGTGGTTTCCAGAAAGTTCAAGGTCATCGAAAGCAAGTTCGATGATGCGGGGGTCTATCTGAAGGTACAGAATAATGGGCGGGCGACAGAGGAACGGTTCGAATACATCCGGGTGAAACTGAAAATGCTCGGTTTCTTCCCAAGGTTCGTCAAACAAGGACCCGAGCTTCATATCGTTGTATACCCCCTTCCAAGGCGAAAGAAGAGAGGCAATACGGTGAATATCGTTATGCTCGCCCTGACCATATTTACAACGGTCTGGGCGGGATCGATCCTGTGGACAACAAGGTCCGGCGAGATAACGACCCTTGCTGACCTTTTCGGATCACTTGTAAGCCCGGCAGATGTTCTCATGGGAGGGATCACCTTCGCTCTTCCTCTCCTTTTGATACTGGGTACCCACGAGCTCGGTCATTATTTCACTGCAAGAAGATACAGGATCGATTCATCCCTGCCGTATTTCATTCCCATTCCTCCTTTCATCTCACCAATAGGCACATTCGGTGCCCTGATATCCATGAAAGAGCCCATGTCGAACAGGAAATCCCTGATCGATATCGGAGCTGCAGGCCCGATAGCCGGTTTCATCGTTGCAATACCGGTCACCATCATCGGCCTTGTTCTGACAGATCAGTTCCCGGTATCGGCCGATCTTGTATCGGGTTCCTCCTACTTGATGATCAACCCACCCCTGCTCTTCCGGGGATTCCAGGAAGTTCTCGGTGTTGGAAATGAAGGGGTTCTCTATCCAACGGCTTTCGCGGGATGGATCGGTCTTTTTGTTACGGCTTTGAACCTCCTCCCGGTTGGACAACTTGACGGAGGTCATATAGCAAGGGGTGCCCTGGGGAAAAAAGCAAGGTTCCTGTCGACAGGAACACTGATCCTGATGGTCATTCTCGGTCTAACAACTGGTTTCACAACATATATCCTGTTCGCAGTTCTCATTCTATTCATGGGAGCAAGGCACCCCCCACCTCTGGATGACATCTCCCCGCTGAGCAGACGACAGTATGTCACAGTTGCCGTGTCTGTTATCATCATGGTCCTGACCTTCCACCCTGTCCCGCTCGAAATGGTGGAAACGGAGGACCATGGACTGGAACTTCTGGAAGGTAATGATAGGTTCTTCATGTCCCCCGACATCTCAAATATACAGACCTTCGAGATCCGGAACAAGGGTTCGGACATTGACAAGGTCAGCATCCATATTTCCATGGGGGGTAAGGAAGTGCTGATGAGGGCAACGAACAACTCCATTGATGTGAACATTACAGCTTTCAATGACATAATGGAGACCAACCCATCCCTTTTCATGAACGATGAAGGAAATATCTATATCATGCTCCTGGGCCCCAGGGAATTCGAACTTAAAAAGAACTCCATAATGAGCGTTCAAGTGGTCTTTGGATGCTCGAGGGATGTGGAATACGGGAATTCTACCGATGTTGAGATCATCTTCAAAGCGGATGGTACGAGCACCCATGGTGATTTCAGGCTCATCAGGGCCGAGCACTTCATCGGATCCGAGGTCGAAGCCGGAAAGGAAAATGCGATCATCTCCCTGGATCTCCTGATGCTGAACGGACAGACAGGGAATACCACAGTAAAAATCAAGATGTTGGAAGGCCCCCGGGAAGCATCGATAATGATCGATCCCACCACCGGTAACTGGACCATTCCGAGGGACGATCTGGAAATGGAACTGTCGACAAGATACGTTCTGGGCAACATCTCATGGGGAAACGATACCGAGATCGTGGGCAATGCATCCCTTACGATCCTCTTTATACCGGGTGAAGGGGAGGTCCGGGATTGTTCTCTTCAGATCATCATCAACGGACCTGGAATGATCTCCGATGAGATCGAGCTCTTCCTCGGCAAATATGTCCGCTAGATGGTTTTCCTGACAAACCTTTAAATGTGACCTCCTTCATCGGCGGTCAATTCGACAACAACAATAAGGTCGGTGATTCCAGATGAAAGATGGTGACTTCATTAGGCTTGATTTCAATGCCTTTGTCAAAGAGACAGAACAGCTAGTGGATACGACCAGTGAAGAGGTCGCAAGGGAACATGATGTTTACAACGAGAGGGTAACGTACAAGCCCATTGCAGTGGTCGTTGGATCCGGACATGTCGTCAAGGGCCTGGACATGGCCCTGCTGGGGGCAGAGGTCGGGAAGGAAACAAAGACCGAGATCGAACCTGTGGATGCTTTCGGTGAAAAGGACCCGAAGCTTGTGGATGTATTCCCCATGAACAAGGTCCTCTCGCTGCCGGAATTCAGAAAGGGAGATCAGTATCCAGTCGAGGGTATGGAGCTCAGGATAAACAACAGGATAGGATTTATCAGCAGGATCTTTGCCGGCAGGGTCAGGATAGATTTCAACAACAGATGGGCGGGAAAGACCATTGTATATGATTTCACGATCAAGGAGACCATCGAGGACAAAGAGCAGAGGCTCAAGGCCATCATCGAAGCAGCTTATGCCAATCCCGACGAGTTCCAGGTGGAGTTCAAGGGTGATGATGAGGTGGACATAATCCTCCCGGACATGGTGAAGCTCGATCAATCGTGGGCCATGTCCAAGTTCAAGCTCGTGTCCGATCTCAGGGCCCATCTGGGACTGAGGACCGTGAGACTCATCGAGGAGTATGTCAAGAAGGAAGAGGAGATCAAGGCCGAAGAAGAGCATGCTCATGACGAGGACCATGGAACGGATGAAAAGAAGGAAGAAGAGATCAAGGCGGAAGAAAAACCAACCCAGGACGAGAAGAAGGCAGAGGAAAAGAAGGAATGAACCGACTGAAGGACACTGTGACTTTGTCTCATGAACCTTTCCTGGCGAAAACTTTATTGTAGTTGGCTATGCTTAATTGCCGGGAACAGAGGTTTTCCCAGCCGGGTCCCTGAGGTGAAGTTGATGATCTCCAACAACATGGGTCGAATGACCCTCTTTCTTGAAAGGAGTATGGTTGTCTTTGCAGCGTTCTTGATGTTCATCGGTGCTCTGGGGATCATCTCCGAAAGCTCGATGGGAGCGGTAACGCCCGCAGATCCCTCGAACCTTGTAACAAGCGGCCAGAAGATCCATGAAAATTCAACAGCAGTCCCTGTATGGGGATTCAGGGCCACCTCAAGTACCGGAACCGACACACTTGACAGTGTGAACGTAACGCTTGTCAACAGTGGAGCATTCACAATGTCGGATCTGAGATCCATTTCCACTGACCAATCCGCCTCCGGGGTGGCGCTCTATCGGGACAATGGGACCGTCGATGATGAGCTGGACCCCTTGGACACCGCACTTACTATCACCTCCATCTCGATCAGTTCCAACTCCGTTCTCTTCAATATTTCTTCAGAGAC
Source organism: Thermoplasmatota archaeon (assembly GCA_034723935.1). Classification (GTDB taxonomy): domain Archaea; phylum Thermoplasmatota; class Penumbrarchaeia; order Penumbrarchaeales; family Penumbrarchaeaceae; genus JAYEPK01. The sequence goes on along the minus strand of JAYEPK010000403.1, from coordinate 1,774 downwards.
CGTTCAAACATCGATCTCGGGGTCCCATCAATGGTTCATCGTTGTAAGGACCTCATCATCCATTACATCTGGAGACCGGTTCAGGGTCAGGCTTCAGGCCAATGCCATCAAGTTCTCCGATACTACGACCATACCCTCATCCTCGACGGATACCAATACGCTCTCCTGCGACCCGATCAAGGCATTGTACATCGGGACCGATACCGTCATGCCCATCGGTGAGCTTGGGATCGATGTCGACTCCATTTCTGTTCAGGGTATCAAGGTCTATTCAGGTGTTGATGATCTCGAGATAGTTACCGGTGTTGGACTGGAACTCAGATCGATCAGCGGATTCGACCCCTGGACCGATCTTTACGCCATGGGAACCGGAACAACGTCCGGTGTCTCGATATACATGGACGACGGCGCCTCATCATCCGATGAGTTCGATCCGTCGGATGACACAAGGGTGCTTCCAACTTCCATACAGCTTTCGAACAACTCGGGGTTCTGGACAGTGCAGATGTCCCTGCCGGAAACCGGAACGACACTGGCAGAGGTCCCGGGCACATCCAGTGGTGCTTTCGATATGTTCTTGATCGTCACAACCTCTTCATCCATCTCCCACGGGGACAGCTTTTACACCACAATTCCTTCCTGGAGCCTGGAACTCAAGGGTGTTGACGGGAACAAGGTGAACGTGATGCCTTCATCCAACAGGTCCCACAACATCGAAGCGGACACCAGGGCTCCGGACCTCTCCACATGCGACCTCCGGATGCAGTCCACAACATCTTACTTCTACGATGCCGATTCCGATCTGAACGGAACGGATATGATATATTACAACAGTGTCTCGGGGGAAGGACTCGGACAGAGTATCAGAGCCACTTTTTCAGGTTTTACGGAAGATTTTCCCGATGAACTCCGGGGAGAGCCTGCATTCGACAAGAGACCCAACGGTCCTGTCGACCCGGTGGACGATAATTCAATGACCGTTGGATACACGATACAGACAACAGGATATGCTGATAACCCAATTACCTTCACCCTCAGGGACAAGGTCGGTCACGAGACAGACTGGGATGTTTTCTTCATCAAGGACAACAACCCACCCGTGGTATCGAACGTCACTGTCGAGGAGAGCTCCAGGTTCATATATGTGGACCAGCCGACCAGAAACATCTATTTCCGCCCGAATATGCTTAACACCCAGGAGTTCCATATTACCGGAAATGCCAGGGAACCTGTCAGCGAGTCAGGACTGGACAAGGTCACCTTCGAACGGGAAGGAGGACTTGCATACTCTCCCTCGGATGACACAACACCTACGTACTGGAACGGTACATACGGCGTCAACTCCCTGTCCCAGGATGGGAACTCACCGACATACATCAGGGCCTTTGATATGGTGGGGAACGATTGGATCATAGATTTCTCGTATCACAGGGTCACATCGCTCCCGAAGATCGAGATCACCGCCCCCTCTTCCTCCGGGACGAACGTATCCGGCATCTACAGGGTAATTGCGAGGGTCGACTCCGAGGCCCCGCTGCAGAAGGTGGAGTTCAGTACGGGGAGCAGTTCCGGATGGGAAGGAATGACCTACACCAGTGCGTCGGGCGACTGGAAGATATATGCATACGACTGGGATACTTTCGAGACGGGAGAAGGTGCCACCACGATAAAGGTCAGAGCGACCGACAGCATATCGGGAAAGAACTACAATACTACCTGGGTGAACGTGAACAATTATCCCCTGTGGGGTTATTTCACCGCACCGACATGGGGA
>JAYEPK010000402.1:0-2415 GCA_034723935.1 Thermoplasmatota archaeon | reverse complement strand
GGCCTATTACTCCATGGACGGCAATACCGAGTATATCGCAAAGAGGGTTGCCAGGACCTCCGGGGGAGAGCTCATGAAACTGGAGCTGGAAAAGAAGCCTCCATCCAAGGGCATCAGAAAGATCCTCTGGGGAGGAAGACATGCCATGATGGGTGCCAAACTTCCACTCAAGGAACTGTCCAGGGATGCGGGAGAATATGATGTGATATTCATAGGAACACCGGTCTGGGCCTGGAGGGTGTCCACTCCGGTAGCCTCCTTCATGGACAAGGCAGACCTGAGCGGTAAGAAGCTGGCATTCTTTGCAACGTGTGACAGCAACGACGGAAGCACCTTCGAGAAGATGAGAGAAGCATCAAAAGGCTCCGAGGTCCTCGGTCAGGAGAGCTTCATGAAGGTCCTGAAGGAAACTCCCGAGAGAAAAGCCGCCGATGCCGTCAAATGGACAAAGCATATCATGGACACACTCAACGCCATTCAGTAGATCTCGTGTTGTACAACAATTATACGATCGTTCGATCCGGAATAATACAGGGAGATGGGTAATTGAGTAGATCTTTCTTTGATCCGTATCACAGAACATACGAGTTCGTCAGGAAGGACCTGACAACATTCGGATCCCTCGGGGTCATGAACCTGGTGGTCGCCTTTGCTGCCAGCATGATCTATCAGGTGTTGATCACGGCCCTGAACTTCCTGATGTTCATTCCCATCGTTATCATCGTTGTCGGCATACTGCTCATGACCCAGGGAACGGTCGGTCTCATCTTCGGGATCGTCATTACCATCCTGGGGGTGGTTATCCTCATCGCGATGTTCCTTGCAATGATGGGAACAGGAATGCTCATCGGAGTGGTCGGAGCGGCGATGAACCTGCTTATCTCGGAAAAGCTGAAGCTCATGAAGAAGGGATACGTCTCGAAATTGGAAGCTCTGTTAAAAGAGGGACGGAAGAGATGGAAGGAGCTCATGAACCGCGGAGCGAAATTGTTCCTTGCTTACCTTGCAATCTCATTTCCAGTTATGATGTGTCTCTCCCTTGTATCAGGAGGCATCATGATCGCATTCATCGTGGGTATACCACTGTTGATAGCCGACCCTGCAGTGTCATTTATCATTATGATCTTTGCACTCATCCTTCTAAGTTTCCTTACAGTTCTCCTCTATCCCATCTTCTTCGTTCTCATGTTCATCTACGACATGACATCTCTCAGGATGGTGGAAGGAAAGTCCACCGGGATCGCATTGAGAATGAGCATCAAGGATATTAAATACAACAGAAAGGGAGTTTTCATGTACTGTCTCGGTCTGATGGGATCGATCATGGTCATGATGATGATCTTCCCTCTTGCATTCATAGGACAGGGATTTCTTGGTATTCTCACAAAGTCCTTTATTATCTCCAACAGGAAAATGTTCCGGGATCATTCCTGAGAAGCCTTCTTCAGAAAACCAGCCTTTGAGATCGTTTCATCACCGCTGAAGGCAGCACTTCCATTCTTTATCAGTTCCTTGTTTACGAATATCCTGTTCCTGAGGTAGACATAGTACCTTCCATCCTCTTCAACAAGGGTCACCATCTTTCCCTTGACCCTCTTCTCCAGGTATTCACCGGCTTTTTTCCGGTCAAGGATATCGATACCCATAAGCTCGATCTCCCTGCCGTCCCCAAGGACCAGATCGAGATCAACCGTGATCGTTCTGACCCGGAAGAGTTCAGGGCCTTCCTTTTCCACTTCATCCTTCACCGGTTCGGCATCGGAAATACCAGGCTCATAACCCGTTGGCTTACCTGGTCCCGCCTCGATCGGACCTCTCTCTATGATCTCGATTCCGGATCCCTCGGCATCAACTTCCTCTTTCTTGATCCCGATGAAATCGCGACTCAGCTCGTAACCAATGCAGTTCCGACCCAGCCTGTTCGCTGCAAGCGCAGTGGTCCCGCTTCCGAGGAACGGATCCAGTACCGTATCCCCGACAAAGGAGAACATCTTGATCAGTCTTGCCGGGAGCTCTTCCGGGAACATCGCTTCATGACCAACCTGTCTTGCTCCCCCGAAATTCCAGTGGGACAGGTGGAGCTTCTTCCACTCCTCCTTGGCCATCTTTGAAGCTTCCTTGATCTCTCTGTCGAACTTCGGGACCTTCCCCGGCTTCTTGAATATGAGGATGTGCTCGTAATCTATCTCCACTATGCCGTTCGGAGGATACGGGTAAGAGCCCATGATCGTGGCCCCTCCCGATGTTTTCATGGTGGTCTTCTTGTTCCAGATTATCGACCCGAGAAAATCAAAACCTATCTTTTCCATCTGGATGATGATCTCGGCATGGATGGGGACGATCTTGTACCTGCCGTAGACCGATGACCTCAGGAACTGATCTCCGATGTTTATGCAGGCCCTTCTTCCAACTTTG
>JAYEPK010000401.1:0-10455 GCA_034723935.1 Thermoplasmatota archaeon | reverse complement strand
CAACGAGCATCGACAGGACCACCAGCATCACGTTCAGGAACATGGTCACGGACACAAGAGAGATGTAGATCTCCCTGACAACTTCTATCCTGTCAAGGGTCATGGAGTACCTCGATTTGAACTCCTCGATCACAGCCTCCTGCTCGTTCCTGAAGAACACCTTGGGATCCTCGTCGGATTCTATGGCATAGGCCATCCTCTCGAAGAGATCACCGAGCCTCCTAGAGGGGGTCTGCTTGGATACTATCCTCAGAGCCCTGGGCAGGGACACCTTCCAGGTCCTTGCAAGCTCCCTGACCTTCTCCAGTTCTCTCAATGTCGCCTTCGAACTCTTCTCTCTGGAAGCGATCTCGAATATCGATGCCCGGGTGGAAGATGATAAGGAGAGGACCCCTATCCGGACAACGAAGAGATGGAGCTCGTCATCGATCTCCTGCTTCTTCCGTTCCCAGAGTACAAAGGGCCACATAACGGCCGTGAGGATGATGAAGAATATTGTGAGCAGTAAAAGTGCGAACGCCCATGTCGAGAGAAAGATCCCCGGAAGAATAACCATCAGAAGACCGGCAAGGATGATGGCCCCGGCACCTGCGGGGAGCACTCTGGTGAGAACCCATACCTTCGGGTCTACATCCAGGTCCCTGTATGCCAGCACCATGCTCATCCTATCTCAGCTCCTGAGCTCCTTCGGTATCCCTTCCCAGCCGCTTTCAGAATATGCGCGGAAAACATTGTTGACCTCATCGTATCCAACGATGTTCTCCTCTACCATCGACCGTATCACCCGCTCCCTTCGATCCAGTTCGGTATAGATGTCCTTGCTGAACTCGAGACCCATCTTGGGAGCGATCTTGTGCTCAAGGACAAAGGAGTTGTACATTCCGGTGAAGTAATGCTTGTCCCGGATCGGGTCCCATTCGAATATGGTCCTTGTCAGAACTCCACCCTTCGCCTTGGAATATTTGATGATCTCCTCGATGGCCGAGCATCTCCTCAGGATCCTCCCCTCTTCATAGACGATCTCCTGGAAGAGAGCAAGGTTCATGTTATCGATAAACCTGATCGGAACGTTGATGGGATCCCCTGTGAACCTCTGGATCATCTTGGCAATGGATGATGCATGGAACGTGGAAAGCACGGCATGGCCGGTCTGCATGGCCTGGAATGCAGCGGACCCCTCCTCCCCTCTCACCTCACCGACTATGATGTAATCAGGCCTCGATCTCAGCGCGGTCTTCACGAGATCGAAGAGCTCCACCTTGGCCTCATCGAAAACGGTCTCCCTGGTGATCAATCTCTGCCACACCTCATGTGGGACCACGACCTCGGGAGTATCCTCTGCAGAGTATATCTTCTTCTTGAAATTGATGAAAGAGAGCATGGCGTTCAGTGTCGTTGTCTTCCCCGAAGCGGTCTCCCCTGAAACGAAGAGCGACATATTGTACTCAAGGCAGAGCCACAGATAGGCGGCCATCTTTGCAGAGAATGTTCCCCATTTCACAAGCTGGGGCATGGTCGGGGGCTTCTCGAAGAACTTTCTGATCGTGAAACTTGCCCCGCCCTTTGACACATCCTCCGAATAGATTATGTTCATCCTCGAACCATCCGGAAGTGCCCCATCGACGATCGGTCTCGAGTCTGTGACAGGCCTTCCCATCCTTTCCGCAGTTCCCCGGATATAAAGGTCCAGCTCTTTTTCGCTCCTGAAATTGAGATTGGTACGTACCATGCCGAAGACCTTGTGCACGACCGATATCTTATTGAGACCAACTGCATGAATGTCCTCCAGATACGGATCCCTGAGCAGGGGTTCTATCAGACCTCCTTTCACAAGGTCCCTCTTCAGCATGTATATCATCCGCTCCTTTTCCTTCCTGGAGACAGGGATCTTCCTCCCTCTGAGCTTGTCGAAGAGGGACTGTCTGAGCTCCTTTGAGAACGTCACCCTGTTGAAGAGTTCATCCACCCTCTTCGAAAGGTCCACCTCCTCATCCATGTTCTTCAGGCCCGTCGGGGCCAGTTCAAGTATCTGCTCCTTGACCCTGTCCATCTTCTCCATCTCTTCCACCGTGAGATGAGGCTCAATTACTTGATACGTCCTTCCTTTATTATTGGCCCTGTCGAACACATGGATGAATACAGGGTCCCCTACCGGATATATCAGATTGACCCTCTTGAGAATGGCCATATCCTCGGTCAGCACCGGATAGAACGTGGGCTGTATCCCACCGCCCTGGGTGAGCTCATCCACGTATTCCCGCAAATGTGGGTTCTTCTCCAAAGCTTCCTCGAACTCCATCTGTTCACCTTTCAAGCTACGGTCGTAATATCCACTATGAACCCGGCCCTGGGCTCTATCCTGAACCCGACGGCAGTGCTCACGGGCCCCTGTGCGTGAGTGTACCTCGTCACGTACATGATGTGCTCCATGTTGCCCTCAACGATCTCGGTCTTTAGCTCGAGAAGGATATCGGCAACCGATCGGAACGGCCCCATTATTTGAGCTGGCACCTCCTGGGGATCTATACCCAGGATAACTGTCCTGTTCTTTCCGATGATCTTCTTCAGAAATGAAATTGTTTCAAGGGCCTTCCCCTCGTCAATATCGCTCTTGATAAGTGCCGAGAAGGTATCGATCGCGATCACATCCGCCTCGTATAGCCCCGGTGTGGATCTCAATCTGGAAAGGAAGTCCACTCTCTTCTTTGACCTTCCGATAAGGGGGAAGACCGGAACGAACTTGAGCTTGCCGTCGAGCAGACTCTTCTTCACGGGGTAGTCAAGGGAATCCATCTGGCTCAGGAAGCTCTTCGTCGTCTGCTCGGTCGATATTACATTTATCGTATGATGGTGAAGAAGGAAGCCGTATATCAACCTCTGAAGGATGGCCGATTTTCCGCTACCGACAGATCCGGAGACGATGGCAAGAACGCCTTTTGGAAGCCCACCTCCAAGATGCCGGTGGAGGCCGTCCCTCTCGAAATCGAACCTCAGAATATTTGACCTTGACCTACCTATTGCCATGCTCATACACCCCATATCCTGAAGACAATGGTATCCTGAGCATTGCCCTTCACGATCTTTTTCTCCGTCATTCCTGATGTCGATGCCCATCCAGGATAGTCCAAACCGGACCTTAGACCTGGTACATTGAACGTTACCTCAACAACATCTCCCGAAGACCAACCGGACCCACCACCCATCAGAACAGCAGTGATGTTCGACCCGGACCTTGCGGTACCGTTCGCAGATACCACAATATCATCCAGGGAAAGGTCTCTGGACCCAACGTTCTTCAGGTAATAGGTCAGGTTGCTGGAAGTGGTGTTGTAGTTCACGTACATGGGATCGTTGATGATCTCGATACTGGACCCCATCTCCACGTTCAGAAGGGATGCCTGGTCGGATATCTCATCGGAATAACTATCGATCACCTCAATCAGAGATATCGCCACGGCTGATGATACCAAAATGGCGGCGATGAAGAATATCAGTTCCGATACCGAATTTCCTGCCATCTGTTTTCCTCCTACCCTGCCGAGATCGATGTCGAGGAATCGGCGATCCCGTAGGGACCGACGATCCTCAGGGACCTGGGGTCTGCCACGTTCCTTATCGTCACTTCCTCAATGGTCCCCGGATAGAGCAGCTCACCGTCATACGCGGTGGTGTCCATCAAAGAGCCGTTGAGAAGGATATCAACATCCATCATTCCAATTACATTTGCACCAACGTTCTCGATGGTCACGTTGAGAACCGAGGTGGTGTTGTTGAAATAAACTGACCCGATCGCAATATCGGTGTTCTTTATCATCACGATCTGATCCGAACCGCTCGTCTGCGCCTCGCTAATGTCCTTGATGGCGCGATCTATCGAAGGCTGGGCCAGTGTGAGGCCGACGAGAAAGCCTATCATGATAACGGCGACCGCCACGGCACTACCGGTTCCTGACGTTCGAGTTCACCCCCTGTGGCTCTTCATCCTCTTTATATATTCCAGTGATTTCACGTGGTCATCTGCATCCATTCTCCAGGACCTCTTCTTTCCATCTGATTTGACCTTCGGACCTTTCGTTCCCCTGGATATCTCCAGGACCTTCTCGATGGCATCCTCGTCTATCCATCCGAGGTCCATGTAGTAATCCAGGGTTCGCTCGAGACCTTCTCTTCCGACCTTTTCGATCAGGAACTTTGTCCAGCGAAGGGTCCATTCCTCGGATTCCAGGTCCGGGGCCCCCCAATCATCACCTCTTTCCTGCTCCTCTTTCTCTTCATCGTCGAAAATATCCGAGAGCTCCCTGAACATGTTCCCCTCACCGGCATCGGCAGGCTCGATCTCCTCCATCTCGTCCACATCATCATCGGATCTTTCGATCTTGTTCCTGGACTTGAGAGGCGGTATATCTACAAAAGGATTGATGTTGGCGGAGATAAGGTCGTAAAGACCCGAGAGCTCGCTGACGGTGGATTCCATATCGGTCATGGTGTTCTTGAGTCCTTCAAGGGATCTGAGGAGATAGGACATCCTGCCCGTCTCGGCACGGAGGTCCTTGACCTCGCCTTCGATCATGCTCATATTGTGCTTCAGATCCTCGACGATATCCCGGGTCCTCCTCAGGTCGTCCTCGATCTTGAATAGCTGCTGAGAACTCGCTGCCGATATCGAGGGCGCCGAGGTCGGAGCATGGGGAGCATTCCTTGGTCTGGTAGGCGAGCCTGCCTGTCCGGCATCCTTCTCCTGCTTCTCCTGCGGTGTCCGGACCGGTTTTACCTTCCTTCCGGACACCATAGGAGGTCCGATGCGGACCTCGTATCTTTCCACACCACCTCCTTTGACGGTGGACCTTGCCGAGGTGGATACCTCCACCTCCTCATCGTCCTCCTCGATGACGAAATCCTGGTCCTCCTTGTCCCTCTTTCCACGGGCCATCTATGGTCCTCCTGGAAAGAGATCAATCCTCAAGGACAACTATTCCGCCCGCCGGGTAGCTCGAGGGAGTCTTGTTGTAGTCGTATGTCTGATGGCCGGAGGTCGTCACCTTCATGAATACCTCGAACACCGAATCCGGTGGAAGGGTCGTGACAGCAAGATCGAGGTCTATGGTCAGTTTCAACCGTGCCCTCTCTCCGAGGATGAACGAGGCGGGAGATCCGGCCGGATCCCAGTTGCCCAGAGGGTCAATGATACCTTCACATGCATAGAACTCATCATTGGCAGTTCCGACATTGTTCCTATCCAGTCTCAAATCTGCGGACATCGCATTTCCTCCACTGGGGGTAGCGATGATATGGAGGGTAACATCTGTCATATCCACTCCATCATTGCCGTACAGGTCGATATAGAGATAGAGTTCGTCGATCGTTCCCGTCGCCGAGTCCACATTTCCCTCCGCAATATTGATCACGGGAGTTGCCTCTACAAGTCTCTCCGCGCTCTCTCCTGCGCTCTCTGCTCTTTCCTCTAGGTCTTCCGCCGTTCCGATTATCACGGCGGCCGCGATGGCTGCAACCAGTATCAGGGCGATAAAGACTATCAACGTCCCGATCCCGATGGCGCCGGCCTCTTTCTTCTCTCTTATTCTTTTCATTGATATACCTCCTGAACTTGATCCATTCATTTCTTCCTTGATCTGAGCTCCTTTTCAATGCTCTCAGGATATCTCATGGGGCTCATGGATATCAAATTGTACTTCTCCTGGACCGGGGTGAAATCCCTCGGCCCCACATCGATCTCGCTGTTCATATCATCGTCAAATGTTTCAAGGTCGAGCCCTGCATCGGCCTGCTCTTCCGGTGATCCTATCTCTTCCGCTTCCCATTTTTCCTCGTCCTCGATGATGGTCCCTTCATCTTCCTCATCATCATCCTCGACCACGATGAACCTCTCCCTGTCCTTTCCCTTGAAACCTTCAAGGACAACAGGGAAGAGGTTGAATTCCACGGTCTTCTGGGCAAACGGCTCCACGAACTCGAGGACCGCCTCACTCGGGTCCGATTCAAGACCGGATGGTGCCATGGGGGATACCTGAATATCCCGGAGGATCTGGTCGCTGTTGTTCTCTATTGTAATATAGTATTTCGCCGTCCCCCCTTTTGAGGAGAGCTTCGTTCTGAGAACAACACCGTCCTCTGTCAGGATGTCCCTATCAACACCCAGGCTCCAATCCTTGCTCTTGGGAACGAGATCGAACGTGAACTCCTTGTATTCCTGGGGGCCTACGATCCCGTAGTACTTCTCGGGCACGTCATGGAACTCATCCTTGTGAAGAAATGGATGGATGATGATCTCCCCGAGGGGTTCGCTCATCGGGTTCTCTATCCTTACTGTGTAGCTGATCTTTCCCTTCTGATAGATGATGGTGGAATTGATATCCACGGTCTTGTTCAGAAGAGGGAACGGCAGGTAGGTCGCTCTCTCTATCGCAGGGGGAAGTTTGTCCATCAGATCGAGCGCGTTGTCATAATCGCTCTTCATGGCCCTGCCTTTGGCCCTATTTATGATCTGGGAGACCTCCGATACATCATACCCTTTCTCCTCCATATCTCCCATCTTATCCATGAATTCCTTCATTTTACCCATGAACCTGCGGTGGAGCTTCATGGTCCTATCGAGTATCGAGCTTGCACCCTTTGATATCTTCCTTGCTTTCAGGAAATTGCCGTCGGCAAGCGCCAATTCGGCCTTGAGGAGCATCTCCTGGGCGTTTTCGGGTGTTCCCATGCTCACTCGAATCCCTCCTTGATCTCTGCCTTGAGCCTCTCGAGGTCGTTCCACGTATTCTCTATGCCTTTCAGAGCACCTTTTTTCATCTGTATCAGGAAGAGCTGAAGGGCAAGGGCCAATGCAGGAACTATCAGAACGATCACCCAGATAGGGAACCCGCTGTCGATCGAGAAGAATGCATTGAGGACGCCACTGAACCCTTCGTTGATCTCGGAGGGAACAACCCAGAACAGGGCAGGCACAAGTACTATCAACAGCCCGCCGATGAACGAGATCAGGAGCGGTTTCAGGAACGAGGTGGTCACTTCCTGACCTTCAACGATCTCTTTCTTCCTTCTCTTGCTGATAAGATGGAGTATGTATCCATCCCCGGACCTTGTGTACAGATACACCATGATGGGAACTATCACCAGCAGGTCAGCGATTATGATCACCAGACCATATGCATTGGCAACATCAAGATCGCCCGCAGTGGACTCGACCGGGACATAGAACAGCATCGAAAACAGGCCCACGAGTCCAACCGAGAGTGGGATCAGGAACCAGCTGTTCTTCTTGTCCAGATAGAAGAAACCGATCAACCCGGCCATGGCAGATATCAGGAGCAGAAGACCTAGAAGGATCAAGGTTGCCCAGTGCGGAGTGTAGTTCTTTATCAGGAACTCGTTACTCAGGGCATTATTGGTCTCTGCCAGTGCCCTCCCCGATCTGGTGTTCTCGACCACCTGGTCGTCCGGATCGATCATGACCTCCAGCTCCAGGGTCTTGCCCTTCTCGTACCATTTCAGCGACGGAAGATCGAACTCCACGACGAACTGTATCTCCTGCACGGCATCTGCTCCCATGGACTGGGGGTTGGCCGGTCCCGCATCATACCTGCCGATCTCCTCCCCCCCGACCTTGACCAGGATGGGAATGACCGTCTGACCCCTTGTCCCGGCCGCATGCATGGTTATGAAGGCTTTGGCGGTGCGGCCCTCGTACAGGTTCTCGAACCTTATTGCCTTTGTATCTATCGAAGCATCGAAATAAACACCCTGAACAGTAGCGATCCTCGTCTCCTCCTTTCCGGACACACCATAACCTCTTACCGTGATCTCGATACTGGCCGTCTCGCTGTTGGATATAAGCTGATCCGGCGCCTTTACCGGTATGGCCAGGTCGGTTATCTGATAGGGTTCCACCATGGTAATGTCCATGAACGGCGATCCGATGGTCCAACCAATGCCCATGCTGGATTCCTGGTCCACGAATGAAGTGATATTGTAGAGTTTCTGTAGAGTGAATTGGGGATCTACCGACTCTCCCGGGTCCGGCATGTTGCATATCCTGACCAGGACCTCACCCGTCGTTCCAAGATCTATACTGGAAATGGAAGAGAGCATTCTGGTCATGACGACGGTTGCGGAAACGTTCAGTCTCCTGTAGGTAACATTGTTCCCGGCCATGGCCTCGACCATGATATCTATCTTTTCACCGTATGCGGGGACATCGCTGGCATAGGGTTCGATGTAGAGTTCAAGCGATCTTGTCTCGAACGGCGCCATCTCATGCGGTCCGAAATCGATGGATGCCCATGAAGAATGACGGAAGGAACCCGAGGGTGATGAATGGACCACGACAAGGTGATCATCCCCGTTCCCTCTGTTCGTGAGCAGCAACTTGTATATGACCTGCTCTCCAACAAGCACTTCCTTGTTGATGGTCGTTTCGAGCGGAGAGAGCTTGAGGTCGGCCTTGTACTGCTGGAGAACACCCACAGCAAGTTCCTCTGTCTCGGAGATGGCGGGAAAATCCCTTGGAGTGATAGTTATGAAGTTCCCCACCTTTGTACCTGCAATTATGTTGAGTTCCTCGAGATCGTCCCTGTCATCAGCCTGCAGGAGTGATGGGAGCGAGATGTTCACCAGGAACTGCCTGGACCGTCCCTGGGCAATATCCACCAGGGTGGAAGTTCCGGAACCTGATCCGAAATCGATGCTCCCTATCCATGTATCTGATCCCAGATCCAGAGAGATATCGAAGGAGTCGTTACGGTTCCCGGTGTTGCGGACCTCAAGCCGGAAGGTGGCGATCTCGCCCGGATACCTCCATATCAGCGGGCTCTCGCTCAGCACATCCAGATAAACACCGCCCACATATTCAACAGTGGTATTGATCCACACATCATCGAATGTGATCGGGCTCCTCTGGGACTGCGCCCTTATCTGTATATCCAGAACATCGTTTGCAGAAGCATACTGCGATGGAGTAACAAGAACCTTCAAGGTTCTCCTTTCGAGTGGATCCAGGTCGATATCATTATCCTCGAATTCCACGTTCCATCCCTTGAGGTTCGGGACCATTGCCAGGAAAGTTACTTTATCCACCCCGTTCCCGAGGTTTGTTATGTTCAGATAATATTCCACGGTCTCGTCCGGAGCAGCTGTCTGTGCACTCTCTTCGGGTTCCAGGTCCAGGGTGAAACCCTGGATAACATGGACATTGATCGAGGAGTAGATCGGAGGAACGGGAGGGCCATTATACCTTGCATCCATGGAGTATGCAGAGGTCACCCTTGCAGTGATGTTCACAGTTTCTCCGATCGGGGCACCGTCCGGAACCTTGACAATTACCCATATCTTGGTCCAGTAGTTGTCACCCTCGGGATCATACCAGAAGGGAGTGGTGCCTCTGGTCTTTTTGTTGTAGTAAAGTTTCCAATCATCGGGGAGCGTCTCGGAAGGAGGCAACGGTTGAGCGTTCACCTCCAACTCGTAAAGGTCCGCTGCATTTCCGAGGTTCGTTATGTTGAATGGGAGCATGATGAGATCGCCCGGAGCACCCTCCTGCCAGTCGGGTCTTCCGTTGTTGTTGGCATCCAGTGGAACGGACCCGTTCATGATCTCCGGGAAGAACTCCGTTCTCGGATGATCAACTCTGTAATCAATGAACGGCCCCACGATCACTTCCACGGACTCCCTTGCAGGAAGTGCAAGTCCGTCGATACCCTCTCCCAGAAGAGGAGTTGCCTCGATAAGGGTGACGGCGGTCCCCTCGAAGGGAAACCTGGGAGCTGTTACCATTAGCGTAGCTCCAAAGCTCTGGCCTGATCCGAGATGGAGGGTCTTTGGCGATATGCCGGACTTCCATTTGTCGGATTGGGTGACGTTGGGACCTGTCGGGTCCCATTCCGTGGTGAAGAGAACACCGTTCGTTCCCTCCGGCAGGGTAAGGTTCACATCCATCTCCATGCCAAGGGAATCCTTGATATTGTTCACGGATGTGATCTGAACAGTGAAATTGAAGGTGCGGTGCTCTGTGGGGGAAGTGTCCTCTGACCATATATATGTCCGATTATCCGGAATTACATCCATATCTACCGTATGCACCAACCCCACGATGACTATTCCCTCATTCGATGCTTTGGCATATGATAAGGGACCATACGCGGTCAGGACAAGTGCTCCCCGGGACCATCTCACGGTGTTGTCTCTTTCCATTGTATCGTAATTCAGGTCCGGTATGCGTATCCTTGCGGTCACCACTCTGCTTACGCCGGGTCCGAGATCCGCGATGTATGACTTCGTGGAGCCTCCCGGAAATCGTGCGATCCAGTTCGGAGGTCTTGCATTCACTTCCAGCTCGTAACTGTCGTAATCGGTTCCCGTATTGGTCACGAGAAAGTCAAATATCACCCAGTCCCCACCAGGATAACCTATCTTCGTCTTCTCCGAGATCACCGTAACATC
>JAYEPK010000400.1:0-10493 GCA_034723935.1 Thermoplasmatota archaeon | reverse complement strand
TCAATCGTCTGATGGAAGGTTACGTCCATTGTCCCGGTGGTCACAAGATGGTAGAAGGTGAAGATCAGAAATTAAAGAAGTCTCTGGAAGAGGCTCTGTGGCAGGTAGGGGAGGCCAAGAAGCTGGACCTATCCATTGTCAAGGCAATGGACTTCATCAATCTTTCAAGGGAAGCCCAGGGCTTCGGAAACATCAGACTTGCCCATGGTATGATCGCCAAGGCAAAGGACCAGCTTTTCAGGGATCTTGTCCTGTCAATAACATCCAAGATCAGCGACAGCAAAGATGCTGTGTCCAAGATGAGGATGGAAAGGAAGATCAAGGAAGCACGGACGAAATTCTCAAACGGTGATCTTGCAGGGGCCTACGAGTTGGTCTTTCAGGGTCCTGCCGAGAACGGGGAGGGGGCAAAGACCAGGAAAAAGAAAATTGAAGAGGATATGGCCCCTCATCTATACTCCGAGGCACTGGACCGACTTCAGAAGGTATGGATGAAGATGAAGCAGGAAGAGAATTCGGGGAAGGACATGGCAAAGGCCCAGGAACTGGTAAAGAAGGCGAAGCATGTCCTTGCCGGAGGAGATTATCAGATGGTCCTGAAGCTCTGCCAGGAGGTGATGGGGGCCATTCAATCGCCGCAGGACCGGTTGAAGGAAGAGGTCAACGATACGATAGAGGACATCTCCAGGACACTATCCGCATTATTTCCGGAGATGCCAAGGTCTCCCAAGGAGAGGTTCTTCAAGAAGCAGATCGAAGAACTTATCAGACTTGCCCGGAAGAATATCGATCTGGACAGGTCAGTGGAGGCAATAAACAACTCCAGAACGGCCATGGAGATACTGAAGAAGCTGGAGCATGAGACAATTAAGGGCGATATTCCGAAGATGATAATCGATCTTCGAGCATCTATAGATGAGCTCAAGATGAAGGAAGTTGATATATCCTATGAGGAATACCTGTTGAAACAGGTGGAAGAGACCTTCTGGAATGGTGAATATATTAAGGCCAGGAAGATAGCGAACAAGCTGATGTCCATAACGAGCAGTGCCAGTGTTCACCTGATGGTCAACCAGCTCACAACAAGGCTTCAGGAACTTGATGTTCAGTTGAAGAGCAGGACCGGTAAGGAAGGATATCTTGAGGCCAGGGAATATCTGGATAAAGCAAAGAAGATGATGGAACAGTCTGCGTTTGATATGGCCCGGAACTTCCTGGACAAGGCGGGCGAGGTTCTGGAGGCCTGAGGAAAGATTTAATCGGACATGATGATACATGGTCCGTGTTCAAGCGTATCGCAGCCATCCAGATCCTTGCCAACGGGGCGTTCCTGGCAACCTATACCTACATCTCCATCTATGCTGATTCCGCCGGGCTTTCGAAATTCCAGATCGCCATCATGGCCTCGCTGTATGCGGGAGCCACTTTCTTTTCGGCCTATGTCTTCGGAAGGTTTGCAGATAGGTACGGTAGAAGGAAGGTCCTGTTGATCGGGCTTGATCTCCTGATCGTTCTTGTCGCGCTTCAGGCTCTTTCTTTCAGTCTTTTTTCCTTCCTTACATTCCGTTTCCTGGCCGGTGTGGGGTTTGGGATGTTCCCTGCCGCCCTTACCGCTTATGCATTCGAGGCAAAGGCAAAGATGGGTAAGTTCGCCTCGTTCGGTTCCCTTGGATGGGGGGTCGCCCTCTTGCTTTCCGGTGTTGTTGCAGAAAAATTCGGTGTGTATTCGGTCTTTCTCTTCTCCGCTTTCATGGTGGCCGGAGCACTGTTCCTTGGTCTCACCCTGAAACCTATTCGGGAAGTAAGGATAAGATCTCCTGTATTTCCGATTAAGATGATCATGAAGAATGGTCAGGTCCTTCTTCCATTGATCGTCAGGCACTCGTCCGCCAACGCGATCTGGGTGCTGTGGCCGTTATTCTTAAGGAACGTCATAGGCCTTGATCTCTGGCAAATCGGTCTTGTTCTTGCAGTCAATGCCTTCACGCAGTTCATTTTCATGTTCTTCATCGGAGATCGCCTGAAACCGAGTACATCGATTGTTCTGGGGCTGTTTTTCTCTGCCGCCGCTTTCATCTCGTTCACCCTGGTCCATTCATTTCCCCTTTTCCTCCTGACACAGGTCCTTCTGGGAATATCCTGGTCTCAGCTTTATGTCGGGTCACTGAGGTCGATGCTGAACAGGAACAGGGAGAGGGCGACAGCAGTGGGGCTTCTTACATCATCTCTTTCTCTATCGGCCCTTATCGGTCCGATGATCTCGATCGCAATAGTGGAGTTCCTCCCCGCTCTTTCCTACGAGGGACCTATGTATATTGCATTTGCAGCATCTCTGTTGTCAATGGTCATATTTTTGTTACAAACAAGAAAGAAAAATGACATTTAATGTTTACATCAGGGCGTATGTCCAATAGTATTATCTATGTCGGTCCCAATTTCCGCGCATGGATGATCAGGGCATGACAATTCCGGTTTATTATCATCAGGACTATCTGAAACCTACCCAGACATCGGGGCATCCGGAATCACCCGAAAGGATAAGGGCGATCCTGAGGGCGATCGAACGGGAGGGAATTCCGGCGGACATGGTTCCCCCTCCACGGTTCACCGAACAGGATCTGAATGCTGTTCATACAGGGGAGCATATAAAGAGGGTCCGCGATTTTGGAGTGGGTTACATGGATCCGGACACGTTCCACCTGGATCATACATTCGATCAATCAATAAAGGCAGCGGGAGGAGTGCTTGGTGCCGGGAAGCAGGCATATCTTGAAAAGCGACCCACTTTTGCACTCCCAAGACCACCCGGGCACCATGCAGGTTCTGATTACAACATGGGTTTCTGCTACTTCAACAACGTTGCACTCGCAGCAAGGATCATGCAGAGGACCATTGATGACCTGGAAAAGATCGCAATAATCGACATCGATGCACATCATGGGAATGGTACTAGTGACATCTTCGAGAAGGACCCCTCGGTCCTGTACGTTTCAACCCATAACTGGGGTATCTTTCCCGGAACTGGCAGCGTTAACGATGTAGGAAGCGGAGAGGGAGAAGGAAAGACCGTGAACATCCCCATGGAGTGGGGGGCCGGGGATCCAACGTTCGAGAGCTCGACCTCCGAGATCATCATGCCCATCCTTAGATCCTTTGATCCTGATATGATATTCATTTCCCTTGGGGTCGATGCCCACATGATGGACCCTTTGACGGGATTGACCCTGTCCACCCCCGGATATCTGAGCACGGTCGAGAGCATCTATGAATATGCAAGATCGAAGAAGAGCTCCAGGATAAGCGTGGAACTCGAAGGGGGGTATCATCTTTTGGCCCTTTCCGAGGTTGTGGTCGGGGCAATGGATATTATGGCCCCTGATCCAAAAGGTGTCCAGATCAGGTATGCGGGGTCAAAGGAAAGCGCACCGGATAAGAACGTGATCCTGAAGGCCAGGGAAGTACAGTCTAGTTACTGGAGAGATCTTTGAAGGAGTGGTCAGTAATTCCTCTTCTTGTCCTTTTCTTTTTTAAGTGTCTTTTCGATCACGACGAATGCGTTTCCGATGGCTACGTTCAGGTCCCAATCGAAAGCTTCCCGGGATATGGCCGTATGAGGGGTTGTCAGCTTCACGTTCACGGTATATTTGTCATCATCCTTGTCGTGGTGATGATGTCTGATCCTCACGGTCACTGCCGTAACTGTCGTGAACTTGTCTATCTTGCCAATGAACTTGTTGATAAGGAAATTGATCTCGGAGGCATCCATGAGCTTTGCGTCCTCGATCCCTGCGATCTGGACAAGGGGGCCAACACTTGTGGGGTCCCTGAGCAGGAGCTCGAGTATATCGACCTCACCGATACTTCCCACGACCTTGCCTTCCTCCATTATGTAGATCAGGGGAACGTTGTTCCTTATCATCAGATCGAGAGCATCCTTCAGGTTTGATTCCCTGTCCACGGTCTCCGGCATCTTTGCTATGGAAGATATACTTCGGTCCCTGTGCACTTTCTCTCCATGGAAATCACCGGTGTGCAGCTTGTGTGCAGGTTGCTGCAGAAAGCTTATGATGCTGGAATGGTCCACCACACCAAGGAACACCTCGTTCTCATCGATTATCGCAGTGTAGTTCTCCCTTGTCAGGTCCATCATGTTCATGGCCTTCCTGACCCCCATGTCCCCATGGATAGTCGTGGGTGCGAAGTTCATTATGGTCTCGACCTTGATGTTTGCGGTCTCATTGTCCTTCACCATGGCCTTTATTATCTCCCTTCTCGTGATCACGCCTTTTATTGTGTCCCGGTGCGTCACAGGAAGCGATGTGAAATCCCTGTTCACAAGTCTTTCAACGATGGTTGAAAGATCATCTTGTGGTCTCACCCTCGGAGGTGATATCATGAAGCTCTTCACCATGGCCGAGATGGGTATTTTCCTTCTTCTTGCCAGGGTCCTGAATGTGAGCATGCCCTTCAGCTTTCCATTCTCAACGACCGGAAGCTCCTGCATGTCCATCTTCTTCATTTTTCCGAGTGCTTCGGATAAAGGGTCCAGCGGCTCAACTGTCTGGATTGGTTCTTTCATAAGTTCTTCTGCTCTCATCGAATAAAATTTTTGCCTGAGCATTGTATCTCGCCTCCTTGAGATGGGGCTCAAAACCCCACATGTTGCATGAAATAAGAGAACTGACATGTATATCAATATTGTGTCTAACCTGTCAATGTTGATCTCATGTCCAACTTTCCATTGAAATACAGTGCCTCTTCAGAGGGAAATGATTTTTATCATTAATATCATGAGCCTTCATGTCCCGGAATGAAAGTGGTTTGAAGGAAGGAAAGCACATCACCGATTGTGGGCGATGCAGTATACACATCCTTATGGGATCTGCAAGCGACCTTGCCGTGGCCAGGAAAGCTGTCGCGATACTTGAGGAGTTCGCAGTTCCTTATGCTGTGACCGTAGCTTCTGCCCACAGGACACCTGAACTCCTGGAAAGTACGGTCAAGGCCTCGTCCGCAAAGGCATTCATAGCCATTGCTGGACTTTCAGCAGCACTGCCAGGTGTGGTGGCGGCCCATACACAGATGCCGGTCATAGGCGTTCCCGTCTCCGGCAAGATGAACCTTGATGCGATCCTGTCAATAGTCCAGATGCCTCCTGGCATCCCGGTAGGATGTGTTGGGCTTGATAGAGGTGATAACGCCGCACTGTTGGCTGTGAGAATCCTTGCCTCCAACGACCCGGAGATGGTTCAAAGGCTCGATTCTTTTCTTGAGAAGATGAGGGAGAAGGTCATCAGGTCAGGGGAAGAGGTGCTCGGCCAATGACCTATGATACGATCGCCGTAGTGGACAACGGGGGTCAATTCGCTCATCTCATCGCTACCAAGGTAAGGGATAGGATCAATGTCAAGACCATCATAGTGGACCCGCTTGTCGATGTGTCGGAATTGAAGGATATTATGGGTATTATTCTCTCTGGAGGTCCCGATTCCATTCACGATGAGGGGTCCGTTCAGCTGAACAGGGAAATAATGGATCTCGATGTTCCGATCCTGGGCCTGTGCTACGGCATGCACCAGATATCTGTGAGGTACGGAGGAAAGGTAGAGGGGTCGGACAGGAAGGAATACGGGTTCGCATCCCTTGATAAGAGGGACGATCCGATCTTTTTTTCAATACCACAGGACGACAGGGTATGGATGAGCCATGGAGACAAGGTAACGGAGGTTCCGGACGGTTTCGAGATCATCGGTGCCACCGAGAACTGTCCGGTGGCAGCCTTCAGCGACAGGAAGAGAAAGAGATGGGGTTTTCAGTATCATCCCGAGGTAGAGGACACTGTCCATGGTATCGAGATGCTGAGGAACTTCGTGA
Organism: Thermoplasmatota archaeon; assembly: GCA_034723935.1. Classification (GTDB taxonomy): domain Archaea; phylum Thermoplasmatota; class Penumbrarchaeia; order Penumbrarchaeales; family Penumbrarchaeaceae; genus JAYEPK01. The sequence continues at coordinate 4,619 of JAYEPK010000400.1, read as the reverse complement.
TCGATATATGCGGTGCAAGGTCCGATTGGACAACGAGATCGAACCTCGAGGAGATAAAGAGGTCGATACTGGAGGAAACGGGGGAGAGGAACGTTCTCTGCTTGGTATCCGGAGGTGTGGATTCCACGGTCGTTGCCGCTCTGCTCCTGGAGGTTCTTCCTCCTCGGAGGTGCAGTTTCATCCATATTGATACGGGACTAATGAGAAAGGATGAATCGAAGAAGGTCATGGATGCACTCGGAAAGCAGGGTCTTGGTGACCTCAAGGTGATCGATGCATCGGACAGATATCTGTCCTCTCTCGATAAGAAAGCTGACCCGGAGGAGAAGAGAAAGATAATTGGCAGGCTCTTCATAGATATCACAAATGAGGAGGTCGGTGAGGTAGCATCCTCTGACTGGGTCCTTGCCCAGGGCACCCTGTATCCGGACACGATAGAATCCGGAGGAACGGCCAATGCCGATGTCATAAAGACCCATCACAACAGGGTGGATGTAATAATGAAGATGATCTCAGAGGGCAGGGTCATCGAGCCTGTAAAGGACCTCTACAAAGCAGAGGTCCGTGAGGTCGGTGAGATGCTCGGGCTTCCGGAGGAGCTGGTCCATAGACATCCATTCCCGGGACCGGGACTCGGTATCAGAGCGCTCTGCCAGAACGGTTCACTTATCGAGAAGAACTTCGAGGAGATCGCCTCTGTCCAGGATAGTGTGGAAAAGGGTATTGAGAAGGATCGTTGGTCCCCGGGAAAGGTCCATGGGAAGGTTCTCCCGGTCCGCTCGGTCGGGGTCAAGGGAGATGCCCGTTCCTACGAGCATCCCGTGGCACTCTGGATGGACGGTGAGATCCCATGGAAAGAGCTGAAGCAATTTTCCACCAGGCTCGTGAACAATGCTTCGGGGATCAACAGGTGCGTTCTTGTTCTATCTCCCGGAAAGGGTGAGGCTCCTTTTCCCGTGGAGAGATACATAACGAATGAGCGAATGGACCTTCTCCGGGAAGCCGACTCGATAGTGATGGAAGGGTTAAGGGGACACGGACTTTACGACTCAATATGGCAGTGCCCTACCGTTCTGGTTCCCGTGAGCTTCGGCGATGGTGAGATGGTCGTGATAAGACCTGTATGGTCCAAGAGGGCCATGACCGCGGAGGTTTCAGAGCTCCCCGGGGAGTTCTATGATGATATCGTTCCGAGACTGCTTTCGATCGATGGGATAGATTCCGTAGCGGTGGATGTGACATCGAAACCTCCCGGAACGATCGAGTGGGAGTGACCAGATGGAGATGGTCCTTGCTTCAAGGTCTCCGAGAAGGAAAGCATTGATGGAGGAGGCAGGACTCGAGTTTGAGGTCCGGTCTTCGAATGCTGACGAGATACTTGAGGGCTCCCCTACTGAGATCGTCCAGGAGAACGCCAGGAGAAAGGCGAGGTCCGCAGTTTCTTCGAAGGATGAGCTCATCATCGGTTCGGATACGATGGTTGAGTGCGAAGGAGAGCTGCTCGGGAAGCCGAAGGACAGGAATGATGCAGAGCGAATGATACTTCATCAGATCGATGTCCCGGCTAAGGTCTTTTCAGGGATCTGCATCCTTGATACTGCAAGAGATAAGGAGTTGTTCGGATACGAGGCATCCACTGTATTCATCAGCGGGAGCAGGGAAGATGTGGATCAGTATCTTGACAGCGGGCTCTGGGAAGGGAAGGCAGGTGCCTTCGGGATCCAGGATGAAAGCTCGCTTGATATTGGGATGCAAACAGGGGAGCTTGACAATGTCGTTGGCATGCCGATGATACTTCTGAGGAGACTTCTGGGACTTGTTGGATTTAAATAAAGAGCCCCGGCAGAGGAATGAGACACTATCCAAGGAACTGGACCTTGATATCAATACCTGGACCTTGCTCTCGGGTGGTTTCATTAAGGACAAAAAGATGAATAGTCAGGTATGCGATCAGTAACGGGGGTATTTGACATGGAGATTCCAATGCTCTTCTGGATACTGTGCGTGGCTCTTCCATTGATCACAGGGGTCGTGATGTCCTTCATCATCTGGGCCTCTTATCAAAAGGGTCTGGATGAGTACCGGATGGAAAGGAAGGACATCGATGATATAGCGAAGAAGAAGAGACGCTATGTGATGTTGTTCATGCTAACAGCGATCGTTCCTGCTTTTTACGGTATCGTTCTGATATGGATCCTCTCCGTTACAGGGAACGTGGCGGAACCCTACCAGGAAAAGGCAGTCAACATGGCTGGTTGGGTCGCTGGAGTTCCAATTGTGATCTCGCTGATATCCCAGGGGGTTCTGATATCCTATTTCATGAAGGATTATCTGAAGGAGGAAGAACCTGACTTCAATGAGATCTACAAACAAGGGAGCTATCGAAGATCATCATACAATAGAAGACGATATCCTTTTTCCAGCAGCCTTGTCATATTCATAATACCGCAGACGATAGCAACCCTTGGTCTTATTGTGGCAATATTGCTTCTGACATTCAGCAGTATTCTGGATGGTAGTACGGGAGATGATCTGAACCAGACCGCAGATCAAGGATACGGGGACGGTGGTTTCCTGATCGATGAGGAGAATATCGATGCGGTAGAGACAGGTTCCTGGATATTCACCGGCCTTTCGTCCCTCTCACTGCTTTCCGCGGTACTTCCGATGTTTGTGAAGGGGAGCATCATGGAAAAGAGAGTGTTCAAGTGGAGGATAATTCTCGGAGTTGCCGGGACCTTGCCTTCGGTAATCGGCTTGCTTATCTGGATATTGATGATGACATAGAACAGGCTCATCCATCGATCTTCTCGCCATTGACCGTAATTTCTTGTGTGAGTTTGACAGACCCCTTCAGCATGTCGGTTACGGGACAGTATCTATCCCTTGACAAGTGCACCGCTTTTATGATCTTCTCATGGTCAAGATCCTGCCCCTTGAACTTGAAAACAAGATGGATCGATGTAAAGACCTTGGGGTGAGCTTCGGCCTTTTCATTGGTCTCCTGGACCTCGAATGAATCATAATCGACCCTCATCTTCTTGAGTATTGAGATAACGTCCATCGCGGTGCACCCCATAAGTGACTGAAGCAACATTTCCATGGGGGCTCCGGCTGTCTCCAATCCTCCGACCGCCTTCTTTGTATCCATTGCAACCTGGTGCCCGCTGTCGGTGAATCCAACAAGAGCAAGCCCTTTGGTGGGTCTAATGTATGCCATCTTTTTCATCTCCCGATCCAATGGTGGCTAGATGACGGTATGATTAATATCTTTCTCCTGAAGAGAGGATATAAGAAATTAAATATGATACATTCTTACACTTCCTCGTTCACCTGCATTGTACGACAACGGAGGAATGTGTTTGGAAGAAGTAAAACCAGAGAAAGGACCCAGCGATTCTGTTGCCCTTGAAGAGGAGGTGCTATCACTCTGGAGGAACCTGGATATTACCAGAAAACTTCTCAAACACAACAAAGGGAACGAATACTTCCGGTTCCTGGAAGGTCCTCCGACGGCAAACGCCCCACCAGGTGTCCATCACATCTTTGCAAGGACGATCAAAGACACTGTTGATAGACACAGGAACATGAAAGGATACTTCGTCCCCAGAATGGGTGGGTGGGATTGCCATGGTCTACCGGTAGAACTGGCAGTTGAAAGGAAGCTCGGTATCGAGAACAAGGAACAGATAGAGGAGTATGGTATCGAACCATTTATCAAAGAGTGCAGGGAATCCGTTTTCACCTATATCGAGCACTGGTCAAAGATGACAGAGAGGATCGGATATGTGCTGGACCTTGATGATCCATACATAACCATGAAGGACACATATATCGAATCTGTCTGGTGGTCCCTGAAGGAGATCTGGAAGAAGGGGCTTTTAGAGGAAGGGCATCAGATAGTACCATTCTGTCCCAGATGCGGCACCTCCCTTTCATCCCATGAAGTAGCTCAGGGATACAGGGAGGTCGAGGAACCTTCGATCTTCATAAAATTCAAGGTGGCAACTCAGGAGAACACATATCTCCTTGCATGGACCACAACACCCTGGACCCTGCTTTCAAATGTTGCATTGGCGGTAAATCCCGATGAGTTCTATCTCAGGGTCATGCACAAGGGTCAAGAGGTGATCTTCGCAGAGAAGAGGGTCAAGGCCCTTCTGAAGGATGGGGAATATAAGGTCCTCCAGAGGATCATGGGTTCGGACCTTGAAGGGGTGAAATACACCCCCCTCTTTGATTTCTTCGAACCCGAAAGACCGGGTCACTTTGTAACAACTGCAAATTTCGTCACAATGGATGACGGGACCGGTATCGTCCATGTTGCACCGGCATTTGGTGAGGATGACTACAAGGTAGGAGTCCAGTATGATCTTCCATTCATCCAGGCAGTTCACCCGAATGGGACCTTCAAGGAAGAGGTCACTCCATGGAAGGGGATGTTCGTCAAGGATGCTGACCCTCTGATCATCAAAGAGCTGGAGGAGAGGGGGCTCCTTGAGGGCGTTCACATGTATGCTCACCAGTATCCATTCTGCTGGAGATGTGACACCCCTCTGTTGTACTATGCAAGGAAGTCCGTGTTCATCAGGATGTCAAGGCTCAGGAAGAACCTGATG
>JAYEPK010000399.1:0-10509 GCA_034723935.1 Thermoplasmatota archaeon | reverse complement strand
GGAGCACATCCTTTCCTTCAAGGATCGGACCTAGGGCTTCCTTCTGGGGCCCTGTGGCCCTGCGGATGCCTTTGCGCCTCATGTGGGCCGTTACATCCCCGGTAAGGCCTTCCAGACCGTGGATGCCATCCCGGGTATCGTGCTCCTTTTCCATTTCTTCGGGCCAAATCACTGGAAATTCTTAATATTTCCCCTTACGTTGGGGGTGGGATGTCAAGGAGGATAAGGGTCCTTGACCGATCAACGGTCAACAAGATAGCTGCGGGGGAGGTCGTGGAGTCTCCCTTCTCGGTCCTGAAAGAGCTCATGGAGAACTCGCTGGATGCGGGTGCAAAGAGCATCAACATCGAAGTTGATGAGGGGGGGCTCAGGAGGATCAAGGTGTCCGATGACGGATCCGGCATGTCCAGAGAAGATGTACAGGTGGCCTTCACGAGGCATTCGACCTCAAAGATCGGGGATATCGACGACCTTGAAAAGCTCAGCACCCTGGGTTTCAGGGGGGAGGCCCTGGCATCGATAGCTGCGGTCTCACAGGTAGAACTTGTTACCAGAGAGCCGGGATCGGAGGCGGGGACCAGAGCGGTGGTCTCGGCCGGGAACATGCTCGAACTCGAGGAAGTGGGATGCCCTCAGGGCACCAGCATCACAGTTACTGGCCTGTTCGAGAACGTCCCTGCCAGGAAGAAGTTCCTGAGGAGCATATCCGCAGAGAAGGCCAGATGCATCGATGTTGTCTCGAGAGCGATGATGGTCCACCCGGAGGTAGGGTTCAAACTTGCAACTGACGGGCAGGAGAGGCTGTCCGGACCATCGACAGATGATCTACGTGAGAGGGTTGCAGCTGTTCTGGGGCCGAAGACCGCAAGGTCCATGATCTGGATGGAACCGGGTCCGGATGGGCCTGTCCAGATCCAGGGTCTTCTGTCACTCCCCTGGGAGACAAGGTCCAATACGGCCGGGATGACGCTGTCGGTGAACGGAAGGGTCGTCAAGAACAGAGCGGTCATAGAAGCTGTAAGGAGCGGTTACGGTTCACGTCTGATGAAGGGGAGGTTCCCGCTTGCGGTACTCTTCATCGATATCGAAGGGAAACAGATCGATGTCAATGTCCATCCAACGAAGGATCTGATCAAATTCAGCAACGAAGGGGCCCTTCTGAACCTTGTAGGGTCGAAGGTATCATCGGCACTGTTCACTTCGTACAGGAAAAAGAAGAGAGAGGAGATGGCAGGAGAACATGCCCGAGCTCCACCCGTAAGGAGCGGTTCAGGACCCGTTATCAGGGTCAACAGAAAACCGGTCCAGGTCCCTCTCATGGAAGGTGAGGTGAGACCCCAGGAGACCGGGGACGACCCGTGGAGGGAGGTTCCTGCGGTGGAGGGAATGAATAGACTTCCTCCCGCTCTTCCGGAAGATATCGAGGATCTCAGGGTCCGCATCATCGGTCAGTTGGACCGGTCCTATATCCTGTGTGAGATCGGATCTGACCTTCTTCTCGTTGATCAACATGCTGCCCATGAGAGGATAAGGCTGGAATATCTCAAGAAGCGGTCCAACGAAGGGGGGGGAGGTATCCAGGAACTGCTGGATCCCATCCACATCGAATTGGACCCCGCTGCCATAGAAAGACTCGCATCGATGGAGAAGAACCTTGACGAAATTGGTTTCAGGACCGAGGGGTTCGGTGACAACTGTATCGTTCTTCGGGCACTGCCGGAGTTCATGGGTAAGATGGAAGCCCATACGGTGCTCACCGATCTTCTGACGGGCAACGAATCCCATGAAGGTTGCTCTCCTCCTGATCAGGAGTTCACTCCGATGGACCTTCCGATCAGGGAGCGGGTCCTTGCGCTGACGGCATGTCGGGGAGCCATAAAGGCTCATCAGAACCTCTCATTGAAGGAGATGGAGGACCTTATTTCGGACCTTTTGAAATGTGAGGTTCCACTGCACTGCGCCCATGGGAGGCCGACCATGATAAGACTGCCTCTTTCCGTACTGGAGCGGTGGTTCAAAAGGGTATTGTAGTGGTTCCAATGCGACCCCGGACCTGATATCTCAGCCAAAACCACTATGTACGTGTGATGTTTACGCACAGTCATGGGAAAATCCTATTCAGACAAGGTGAAGGGACGGGGCAAGAAGAGGTCCAGTGGAAAGAGCAGAAGGAGATCTGGATCGCGGAAGCAGGAAGAGAAGGTAAAATTTCCCGTTGCACCGGTGGTCGTTATCGGAATTGTCGTCGCCCTGATCATTCTTGCTGCTGTCCTTTATCAATTCAACAACAGTGATGAGGAAGGAGGGACCGGTTCCATAAATAATGGTGAAAATAATGACCCTGGTACCGGTCCTGCCTATCTCGGTATCGGGCTCGAGAGCACTTCCAACGGAATCATCCATCTTGAAGATCACAAGGGAAAGGTTGTGGTTCTTGACATGTTCGCAACCTGGTGTGGTCCATGCAAGACACAGATAGTCGAGCTCGGAAAACTTGATGCTCGCTACGGTGCTTCTGATCTGGTCATACTTTCGGTGGATGTGGACCAGAGGGAGTCCCTGGGGCAGGTCAGCGATTTCAAGAGAGAGCATGGTGCAGGATGGGACTTTGCAATGTCCAATGATGCTTTCACCGGGCATTTTCCGGCCACTTCGATACCAACACTTTACATCCTTGACAGGGATGGTAACCTCGTGGACAAGCATGTAGGCCTCATAGATGCCAATGAACTGGAAAACGAGATCAAACAGTATATTTGATATTTCTCGACAAAATTGGAAATATCCGGGATACGTTCATCAGGTGATGCATGCATCCGGCGGGCCATCAATGAGATCATGTTCACCCCTGCTGATCGGGATCGGTGGTGTCGGGGTCGAGATCGCATCCAGGGTAGCTTCGGGTTCGGGAGTTGAAGTTCTCGCCCTGGATACCGATCGGAGGGGATTGGACGGTATGGTGGACGGGAACCGGTATCTGGTAGGGGGGCAGATAGTGAACGGTGAAGGTGCCGGTGGAAATCTCAACACCGCCAAGGCCTGTTTCAAGCTCTCGATGGATGCCATCGCACCGATGATATTGGGCAGGCCTCTGGTCGTCACGGTCTCATCATCGAACGGTTCCACGGGGATCGCAGGTTCCGTTGAGATGGTCCAGTTCCTTTCAAGGGTCGGATTGCCCACGTTCTCTGTTCTGATCGATGATAGACGAGTGGATCACAACGGACAAGGTCCGGGGGCCATGGCCGAGGTTCTTTTGATCGGCCCCCTTGCCCCTGCCTCTTCGGTCAAGGTCGGAAAGGAAGGCATGGACGTTGAAGAACTATCTTCATTTCTGAGGAACATCTGCCTCGGGTCGTTCGAAGGGAACGAATTCCCTGTTCCACCTTCCGCATGGGGGTCCATGAAGGAGAACGGGGGATCATTCGAGCTTGTTCAATTCGATGATGTGGAACGTGGAGGGAACATCCGATTCGGGTCCCCTGGTATAGTGGTCATCAGGGTGCCGAGAAGGATAACCGTTCAGAGGTCCAGGGAATTGATCGAAGGTCTCCTGACAGAGCCGGAAGGTATGGGTCTTGGCATACTGATGAGCGATACTGTTGACAAAGTGTCCGTTTACGCTGTGGTACCGAGAACACAGTCCCCTCCTCCAATGCCGGAACAGCCGAGGACCCACACCGCGATCCAGGACCTCCTGGGTTCCGACCTTGAACAGGACATTGGGCCGACGAACGATCTATGATGAAGAAATCGATTAATACCTATTTCGACATTCACATGTCATTATGCGGGTATCGAGTGCCGGAGATCATGGTGTCTCCGATATTCCAATGAGGCTGTTGATGGCTGCGGTGATAATGTCAATGTCGTTTCCGGTGTTCTGGGGAGCATATGACAGCCTCAGTGAGAAGATGACCGTCTCATCTGTCGAGCGGGAACTCGGGAACCTGCTCGAGGTCGTAGATGATGTGATGTCCGGGGGAGAGGGATCTACACTGGATGTCAGTATCTCATTATCATCATGGGGTTCCAGCACACTTGAATATGTGAGGGTGGGAGGGCCTTCGGACAATAACGATTCCTCAACCTTCAAGGCCGAATACTCAATATCCGGGTACGGGAGGTCCTTTCTTGCACTTGATCCCCCCATCAGGATGAGAACGCCCGATGGTTACGATCTGGAGCTCCAGGAGGGAGATCACGATCTGAAGATAGTGAACACGATCGTTAGGGGATCACCGGTCGCGGAGATCTCACATCTGAATTGAAACATCATTCCAGAGGGGGTGGGATAACCTCTCCGTCACCTTCCTTGACCACATCTATCTCCTGGATGTCAACCACCCAGTAATCGTGGAAATACTTGTCGTAGATACATTTGCCCTTGAACTTTACAATGTCTTCGAGATGGATATTCCTGTCGCGTATGACGGTCTCGAACTCCTTCTGGGTGATCTTCATCCATAGCTTGCGGGTCTCCCGCGGCTCCTTGTCATCATCCTGGTCCTTCACCATTGTATCGTAAACAAGCACCTTCACATGCTCGTGGTCTTTTCTGTTCACGATCTTGTAAGATGAGACCTTTCCTTCCACGCTGACGTTCTTGTCTGCGAAATCCCCATACATCTTCATCATATTGGCCTTCCAGAGATCCAGGAACCTGGTGAACGGAGAATCAATGTTCTTCCACCCTTCCACCTTCCCCGAGCATACCTTCATCATCTCCTCGAACCGAAGCTTCTTCTTTCCGTGCGGACAGTTCTCTCTCTCTCCCCGGCATCGATTGTCCCACAGTATCTTCTTGAGCTTCTTTATATCCTCTTCCGGGATCTTTCTGGAATATCCGAATTTTATTATCTGACCGTCATCCACGGCACCGCTCTTCAGGGATTCTTCGATGAGGTCCATGATCCCGTCGACATCGGGCCATCTCTCCTTGAAAGATCTGATGTTATCGGAATTCTCCACAGGTGGTTTCGGATGGTCCTTTTGGGGTCTCCTTTCCCTGGAACGGTCATCGTGTCCACTTCTGCCATCGTGGTCCCTTCCCATACGGTAGCTGCCATTTCGATCTCTGGGAGGAGTTCCTTCCGGGGCCCTTCTGTCGCCCTGGTCGTACCTGCCTTCATGGAATTCCCTGGGGCTTCTGACGTTCCATCCCGGTCTGAGACCGTGTTTATCACCGTACCTCGGGCCATCGGCCTTTGGTTCCTCTGCCTTTTTGGGCAGGTCCTTCTCCTTGATCAGGCCCAGCTCAACGAAGAGCCTGATCTTGAACTCCTCGAGGTAATTATCATCAGAATGGGAAAGAAGATAGGTGTCGCCCTTTTTGGAGGTCTTGTATATCACGCTGCCTCCTTTCATCTGGAACTCTGCATTCAAGTCCCTTACCGATGCCTTGGCCGCATTCTTCTGCAGAATCTCCGCAGATATCTTAAAACCATTGATCGCCATTTCCCGTCCCCGTGTTAGCATAGGATGCTATTCATAGAGGGTATCAGCATTGATTATTAAATCCTTTTTATAGGGAACCTCTATATTGAACGATAGTACCATGTATGTAGGATTTTTTAATGGTTTCCCCCTTTGGGAAGGTAATACTCTCCTCTTACCGTCAAGGAAGGCAACGATGTGATACCGTTATCACATGGATGCACCATGGTGAAATGATCCTTATCTTCTCATCTGATGAACGAGTCTGTTCTCTCTTTTCAACTCCTTGTGCTTCCCGAACCAGAGTGATTGGAGATGATCACAGGTAGTCCATATCCTCCACCTCCGGGTGTATGGACCTCGATCCTATCACCTTTCTCGAGATAGACGGTCGAGCACCCTCCCAGTTCTTCAATACTTCCATCGGCCCTGACCGATCGGTTGCTGCCGACAGCACCATCCTCACCACCCATAGCACCGGATGGTGCATTGATGCGGTGAGATGATAATATCGACACTGTCATTGGCTCAAGGAACTCCATGGACCGCACCACACCATTCCCTCCCTTGAACTTCCCGGCTCCTCCGCTCCCTTTCCTGATGGAGAATTCCCTGAGTATAACGGGATACCTCTTCTCGAGGACCTCCGGGTCGGTGATCCTTGTGTTGGTCATGTGCGAGTGTACCGCATCGGTCCCGTTGAACGTCCTTCCGGCACCCGTTCCACCGCATATCGTCTCGTAATACTGGTATCTATCGTTCCCGAATGTCAGATTGTTCATGCTCCCCTGCGAGCCGGCCAGTGTGCCGAGGGCCCTGAAAAGGGCATCAACGATATGTTGAGAGGTCTCGACATTTCCTGCCACAACAGGTGCGGGGTAGGATGGGTCCAGCATGGAGCTCTCTGGGATGATCATACGGATCGGTCTGAGACATCCGCCGTTTAGCGGGATCGGGTCCGGGACAAGGGTCCTGAAGACATAGAGGACAGCCGCCTTTACAACGGCCTTCGGAGCATTGAAATTGCTTTGAAGCTGCGGGTCAGTCCCGCTAAAATCCACAAGTGCCGAGTGATCATCTTTGTCGATCTCCACCTTGACCCTGATCATCGCCCCGTTGTCCATCTCCATCGATGCCTCTCCATCCTTCAGAACATCTATGACCCTCTGGACGGATTCTTCGGCATTGTCCCTCACATGCTTCATGTATGCCTTTACCGTATCGAGGCCGTATCTTTTCACCATCGAATGTAGTTCGAAGCTCCCTCTTTCATTTGCTGCGATCTGTGCTTTGATGTCTGCCATGTTCTGCTTTTGGTTCCTTGCCGGATACCTGCATCCCTCAAGCCAGTCCTTCACCCTCTCTTCATGGAAATATCCGCTTTCAATGACCTTGAAACCGGATGCCACGGCTCCCTCTTCATCGATATGTCTGCTCGAGGGAGGCATTGAACCTGGTGTGATCCCTCCGATGTCCGCATGGTGGCCCCTCGAGGCCGTGAAAAAAAGAAGTTCATCGCTTTCCCTTGAAAAGACAGGGGTTATCACCGTAACATCCGGGAGATGGGTTCCACCGCTGTACGGGGAGTTCAGAAGGAATACATCTCCCCTGTTGATGGTTCCTTCACTGCCATCGATCCATGAGAGAACGGATTCGGACATCGAGCCGAGATGCACGGGAATATGCGGAGCATTGGCAACGAGCTCTCCCTTTTCATCGAAGAGAGCACAGGAGAAGTCAAGTCTCTCCTTTATGTTCACCGAATGTGCAGTATTTACAAGGGAGTATCCCATCTGTTCGGCGATGGACATGAAGAGCCTGTTGAAGATCTCGAGCATGATCGGATCCGCTTCCGTTCCCTTTGCGAATTCTGTCTCCTTTTCACATACTCTCTGCATTATCAGGTTGAGGCTGTTGTCGATCTCCGCCTCCCACCCGGTCTCCACAATGTTCGTTCCCGTCTTCTCGACGATAAGTGCAGGGCCGACGATCCTTGATCCGGGAGGAAGTGATGTCCTCGGATGAACGGGTATCTGTTTCCTGGCTCCCCCCAGATAGACCATGGATGTCCTGATCGGTCCCGGATCCCGGGTGATCGAGGTATCTCCGAACGTTTCCGGTCCATGCTGCCTGGATATCCCTTCAACTGTCAGCGACGATGCGATAAGCTCCTTCTCCTGGAGAAAACCGAACCACTTCAGATGGCTTCGATCGAAGCGGTCCTTCATTTTCACCTCTTCTGACATGGGAACGGGTATCGATGTGTCCGACCCATCGTATCTTATATGAACGGTTGTGGAGATGTCCACATCTTCCTCTTCGATGCCCTGTTCCTTCATGTCTTTCAGGACGGAATTTCTGGATCTTTCGATCTCTGCCTGGACATTGGCCGATCGAACATCCCTTAACTTCCTTTCCAGGGTGCTCTCCTTCATGACCCTGATCGATGCGAGCCCCATTCCGTAGGCTGATAGCACCCCGGCAAGCGGATGGACCAGGATCTTTTTCATCCCGAGCCTGTCCGCTATCCTGCAGGCATGCTGTCCTCCGGCCCCTCCGAAGGAGCAGAGAACATGATCCGACACATTATATCCTCTCTGTATCGAGATGGTCCTTACGGCCTGCGCCATGTTCTCCACGGCAATTTCCAGGGCACCCTCTGCCACCTCCTCGGCCGAATATCTGATCCCGGTCTTCTCTTCAACTTCGACGGCCATCTTTGCGAAAGCATCCTTCACGGTCCCAACATCGATGGGCAGGTCCCCATCAGGTCCGAAGACCTCTGGAAAATGGTCAGGGTCGATCCTTCCCAGGAGGGCGTTGCAGTCGGTTACCGTGAGAGGACCTCCGTTCCTGTAGCATTTCGGTCCCGGATAGGCACCGGCCGAATCGGGTCCGATCTGGAATCTGCCGTCCCTGAAAGTGATGATGGAGCCTCCACCAGCTGCGACGGTATTTATCCTGAGCATAGGTGATCTCATCCTGGCGCCGGCTATCCGGGAATCGTATGTTCTCTCGTATTCTCCGCTGAAATGAGCCACGTCCGTCGAGGTGCCACCCATATCGAATGTTATGATGTTCCGGAAGCCGGCTTTAAGGGCAGCTTCCACTCCCCCTATCACACCTCCGGCCGGTCCCGATAATATGCAATCCTTTCCCCTGAAGAGGTCGGCCTCTATGAGCCCACCGTGGGACTGCATGAAAAGAGCAAGCGGGGATCTCCCCGGTCCGGAGATGCCTTTTCGGACCTTCCTGATATATCCGAGTAAAAGCGGGGAGAGATATGCATCGACCACGGTCGTATCCCCCCTCCCAACGATCTTCATCAGCCTGCTCACCTCGCTCGAGACGGATATCTGGCCCAGGCCCAGCTTTTTGGCGATCTTATCTATCTCAAGCTCGTGTGCATCGTTCACATAGGAGTTCATCAGGACGATCGCTATGGAGTCTATTCCATCTTTTTTCAATTTGACAAGTTCTTTTTCTATCTGAAGTGGATCGAGAGGTTCTATCTCCTTTCCTGAGGCATCGATCCTTCCTTCCACCTCGACCACCCTGCCATGAAGAAGCGACGGGAGCTTGATATCGAGGGCAAAGATGTCGGGTCTCTCCTGGTATCCTATCCTGAGCAGGTCCCCAAAGCCCTTGTTCACGATGAGGGCACACCTCTCTCCCTTTCGTTCAAGAAGTGCGTTCGTGCCGACGGTGGTCCCCATCCTGATGGACGAGATCACACTGCTGTCGATGGGCTCCCCATCTTTCACTCCAAGGACCTCTCTTATACCATGGACCGCAGCATCGTCATATCTCGCAGTGTCCTTTGAGAGCAGTTTGCTTACCTTGAGCGTACCCGATGGGTCAAGGGCAACAATGTCGGTGAACGTTCCACCTCTGTCTATCCAGAAGTTCCAGCTACCGGAGGTCTCTCTCATGACGGGTGAAAGAGTTCTATTTGAGAAAAATGTTTGGGGTTTCAATCACGATGTTCGTATCCGGGAACAGGGACAAGGAATTCCTCTTCCTCGTATCCTTTCTGCATCCTGCTCCCTCCGAACCTCCGGACAAGGTAAATTACCAGGATCACGATGAGCGAGAGGATCAGGAACGATACTGCCCCCATTGCGGTGATCAACAACTTGCCCTCGGTTATCTGCATGTTTGTTCGGGCACCGTATCGGATCGAATGGATAATAATTATGCTGTCGGGGCGGGGGCAGATAATTTCAATTATTATCAGATCGATGGGAGGTACGGGTGAACGGATGAGGTCAACTTTCAAAAAGCCAGCATGTATCCTGGTGATAGTTATCATGCTCCTTGCGGTCTTGGTAATACTCGCAGAAAACAAAGTTGAGGCTGTCGGCGATCCTGAGATAACAATTGAATTGTCCCAGTCGAAACAGGGCGCATACGTTGCTCCCGGACAGGATGGTATCGTGACATTTACGGGAACGGTGTATGCCGAGATCCCGTGGGCGCCGAACGTCCAGTATCTTGTTGTGAATCTGAATGCAAAATGCAGCGATTTCCCCGTTTCCGTCCCACCTGCACTTACATTTTCAAAAGCGCAGAAACAGCAGTCCTTTCAGCTTTCAATTCAAGTGCCGATCGGCACATCTTCAATGGAATCATACACACTTTATGTGAACGGAACCTGGTCATATTCTCCAGGTGTGGCGAGTGGGGAATGCGATGGTGCAACAGCTGTTGTTTTCGTCAAACAGTATTATGACCTCGACCTCGGATCGGATGATCCCATTGTGGACTGTGAAAGGCCGGGAGATGCCGTATTTGTACTTCAGGTGACCAACACCGGGAATGGTCTTGATGAGATCGGATTGGAGCTGGATGATCGTGATGAACTTGCGGATGCAAGTGTAAATGTTTTCCTTAATGATGATAGTATCAGACTGGATCTCGGAGAAACGAAAGATGTAAAGATCCGGGTCGAGGTAGAAGATCCTGCAAGGATGGGAACTTTCGAAGTTGATGTCAGCGCGTATTCGAAGATCGCAAATGACATTGGTCATCCCTCGGAACAGGATACTTTCACGTTCTATCTCGAGGTGGTCA
>JAYEPK010000398.1:0-2467 GCA_034723935.1 Thermoplasmatota archaeon | reverse complement strand
TGGTGGTATGTATTTGGGCCCTGGCTTTTGGTCGGGGTCCTTTTTGTATGAAAAATAATGATATCGGGATGTAATCCGTTTTCATACACCCGCAAAGCAGTATCTGAAATTGACGATCTGTTTTGCTGGGTTTCGAAGTCACGTTGCGACAATAATTGACGTCAGTGACTTACGAAAAAACCCGCTTATTATTTTCATACTATGTTGTGAGCAATCTGCTCATGAGGGTTTTTTTTTAAAAATTTTTACATAAAAGCTTCCAGTTTTGTTTCCTTGAACCTCTCGGGAAACATCGTCTCTATTGATCTGGACATGAGATCCAACCTCTGTCTTAGATAATTGGAGACCTCATATTCCGAGGCGATCCTCTGTGCGATGGCCAGATATTTTTTCACCGATCCCTCGGACACAGTGAGTATGAGATTGTTGTTGCATCTATGAGGTTTCGGTGTGTATATCCAGTTGGTGCATTTCCCTGTCAGGGTGACGCGCCTGTATTTGGCACCGCATCTGGTGCACCTGAAAGACTGCTTGGAGAACGATCTGAGGTTGCCTATGAGATCAGGGAGCAGGTGGGTTGTCAGCACCCTTTCTGCTACATCGTCCTCATCCACCGCCCGGAGTATCCTTGCAAGCTCCAGCTGGGCGTTGATCTTTTCTTCCGTTACTCCTATCGTCTTGTATGCTGATATCCTCGGTGAGAAGTTCATGTCCCAGGTATCGTTCGAGAACATGAACCCTTCATACTGTGCAGGTGTCCCTAGTCTTGACCTCACAGTATCCATCCTGTTCATCCAGTATTCGTTCACTGTTTCGGACCTGGTCGTTGCGAGATAGAAGTCCAGCGGATAATTTGCACGAACATCGATGTTGTGTGCTTCCTTGTCGACCTCCATCGGGTCAAGCCTCATCGAAAGGACAAGAGGAGCATCCATCTGCCCTCCTCTTCTCTCCGGAAGGAACTTTTTCGAGAAGTTGAGGAGCCCTTCCATGAGGAGCATCACAGCATCCTCGTCTCCGTCGCAGTTCCTTCTTTTGGCTGCATGGAAATATGGATGTCCCATGCACCCAAGGGATTTGATGAATCCAATAATACGGCAGAGCACACCTGCCGAGGTATGGGGAGCAAGACCAATGGCAAGGACTCCGATGAGGTCCTCTTTCGTCTTAACATTGTAATATCGTTCCATACCGTAGAGGAGTTCCAGCTCGTCATCGACAAAATTGGCGACCTTGACGAGATAATCACCTACAGCTTCGTTCACGACGATATCCTGAACCTTGAGCTCCAGGACCTGATCATCGTCCTTCAACTCCTTTCCATAGATGTCATTTGTGTACCCCATCTTCCTGAGACCTTCCACGGGAGAGGAGATCTCGAAGGGTCGGAAATGACTGAGTGTGATATCTGTCATATCTGATCTTATAGTTCCGTCCCTGAACACGAAAACGTTATGCTTGGCCCTGAGAAGCCCCTTCTCCACACGTTCCGGTATCTTTTCCTTGGAGATCAATCCCTTTACACCTTTCATTTCCGGAAGGGAATCGATGGAAGTGAATTTCAGGATCTTTGCAGCCCTTTCAGCATCTTCCCTGGTATGCAGCTCCATTCTGTCCCCGTAGCCGTCACTTCCTGATTGGACAAGGTTCTCGGTTCCACAGTCGGGACAGTTCCTGAACGGGGATATTGTCTTGCACTTGGGACAGAGATGGGGGATCGTGTTGGAATCCACTGCCGACCCGTATGTTTTCTTGAGCAGTCTTTGCGGGCCCCCTTGCATACCCACGGGATAGAGTCCATGTACGGGTGGTTTCATCTGCCTCTTATCCGCTTTTTCCGGTCTTCCCATTCTTGCACCGATACGGGTCGGAGCCCTTTTCATGATCTTTATGTTCGAGAGGAGGTTCACAGCCTTCATCACGTTATTGGCCCTTGAAAAATTCTTTGGTACACTGCAAGTCCTCATATCCTCCTGTATTCCCAGGCATAGAAGCAGCGGGACTGCGAACTTGTCGATCAGGTAACCATCGTCGTTCTCTCTGTGAAGACAGCAGAGAGAGATCAGTATGTTCTTTATATCCTCGTCCTTCTTGATAAGAAGTCCCTTTTCCTTGTGGTAGAAACCGGTCTCCAGAACGTGGTTCCTGAGCTTGCCCAGCTGTATGATATCAATATCATGCCAGAGCATGGTCCATTCGGGATGGAGGGGGACGCCAAGTTCTTTTGAGGTCCTGACAGCGTCCTTTGCCTCCTTGGGTATATGACTGGATATGTCTATCTTCATTATCTTCTCTTCGACCTTTTTTACCCTCTCTGCCGCTTCTCTTAGATGTTTGTTTGTCTCCTTTTCTGCAGCTTCCTCGCATTTCTTCAGGAGTTTTTTCGAGTTCTCGATATCTTCATCGCTGTTTTCTCCTTTCATTGTGGAGATCAGTTCAGAATATGGTTCAAGCGCTCTCTTTTTTA
>JAYEPK010000397.1:0-2473 GCA_034723935.1 Thermoplasmatota archaeon | reverse complement strand
CCCTGGATCACATAGGAGTAGGGTTCCTCCGTCTCCATTCTTGTAGATAAGAAAATAACATCACCGGGCCCAAGACCGGACCTTCTATGGAATTCCTCTGAAACCAGAACCTCTCTTGTAATTCGAGAACCATTTATCTTTCCGGTGGAGAGGTACTCATCTCTCAACGGATCAGCAGATGTCCCGAACCAGGATCCCTTTACGATCTTGAATTGATCGAATTCTTGTTCATTCCCGGGAACCACCCCATACACCAGTGTTTCATCTTTTTCTCCCTCATTACCGAAATAGAATATTGTATCTTTCAATCGCGGAGAATGAGATACAGGTACTGAAGAAGCTGAAAAAAGCTCTTTGATTATCGCCCATCCTTGATCAAAGCTCTGAAGGTCCACCAGAATTGGGTTGAGGGATTCCGGAACCACATAGATATCTGCTCCAACGTTCTCCACAGCTTCCCTCGAGCTCTCCCTTATCCCAACACTAAGTGAGGAGAGGGTCAAAAATAGTGATATAGATGAAGCAATTGCCACGGTCAGGAGAAACGACCTCAGTGGATGCTTTCTTGGATCTGATATCAGGAACACAGTTGGATTAAGTAAACAGTGAATTTAAACTTTTACAAATTGAACGTGTTCCAATATGGAAAAAAATAAAAAAAAAGCTGGGTATCTTCAATAGACACCCAACTTTTCGCTCTTTTCTCTCTTCCTTCTCACCTCATCCTCTTCTGTTTCCTCTTTCCTGTTCTTGTATTCGGTCCATAGTATAAGGACGATCCATACAGGAATGAAGAAAGCAGCAATTACGAATACTAGTGAGTAGACTGAGTTCACCATCAACGAGTCACCGAGCTGTTCGAAGAATATCTTCTGTATCCAATACCAGAAGAAATAGGTCACCATGATGAACAGCATAATTCCTCCTATGATCAACATCAGGATGGAACCCATGATATAGTAGTTGTTTACCACAGGGGTCATACTGAACTCTCCGTGGGCCATACCCTCGGCATACTTGATGATATCATTGAACCTGTGAGCTCCGTGGAACATCTCCAGCATGATAATGAAAGAGGTCGAGAACAGGAAAAGCAATGCCCAATCACCAAAAGATAGTGTTTCGATATCAAGGAGTGCTTTATTGTTAAATCCGGCATGTATTATGCCTATGATCATCGTCACCACCCCAATGGTGTAAAGGAATGCTGCCATATCCAGGCTCATCCAGTTCAGTATCTTTAGAGATGTCAAGAAGTTTGCCACAAGCAAACCACCCGTAATGACAAGGGTGATAAGCGAGTATGCTATCAGGAAATAGAACCAATTCGATCCAAGGTATACCGACCATCCCTTCCATAGAATGAACCCTGCAAGGAAAATGGACCATGTCCATAGTATGATACCCGTAATAGGTATCCTCGTTGTACGTATTGGATTGTACCTGCTCACGAACTGCGAGACAATAAGAAACAGACCACCAAGGAAAAAAGTGATCCAGCAAAACGCTGAGATCTCTTTGAAACCCATTACAAACCCCATGAACAGGAGTGAAAGAATCCAGAACAGGATCCCTCCGGCCCACATGAGTACGGTCTGGTTTGCTTGAAGTCCTACTTCGAAAGGAACTAGATCATCCATCTCATCAGCATATTCTGCCATTCATATCACCTCAATAGTTCCTTGCCTCCAGCAATATCTGTGTCAGTGGTGTAGCTGGTTTCCAGTCAAGCACCTTGACACCATATCCTCTCAGTTCCTGCATCAATATCTCCCTGTCAAGCCTCAGAATATCGTAAGCGACCTGATTTATCTTCTCGCCCTTCTTCTGCTTGGCCATTATCTCGAACTCTATTGAGTTGGGAGATATTATGGTAACATCCATCTCCAGCATCCTCATCATGCTGACCGCTTTCCTGACAGAGTCATCCTCTTCCAGGTTGGTAATTACTACCACAGGTGAATGTCTGGGCATGTAAGGTAATGAGACCTCAACTATACCAGATAGAGGAATGTCTCCCCTTGGTTCTGCACCTGCTAAAGCTGTCAACAATTCGAATAGCTGCTTCTGTCCGGTACCTTTCTTTATCGTAAGTACCTTGTCCGAATACAATACCATCTGTACCGAATCCCTCCTTTTCAGGAAGAAACTCGCCAGTGTTGCGGCTGCTCGCGCACCATAGAGGTTCGCGTTGTCCGAATCCATACCATACCTGGATGCTGTCCTGGAGTCGAACACTATTGTAATATCCGATACCGAAAGCCTTTCATGTTCGTTCACCAGAAGCTTTCCCGTTGATGCATAAGCCTTCCAGTTTATATCCCTGAACGGATCACCAGGCATATAATCCCTGATCGCAAAGAACTCCGTTCCGGGTCCTGGCATCTTCACCTTCATCTCGCCGGGATACATCTTTGGCTGCTTTGATTTAATATAAAGCTCCTTGATATCCCTTACCTGCGGGAAAACGGTG
>JAYEPK010000396.1:0-2474 GCA_034723935.1 Thermoplasmatota archaeon | reverse complement strand
AAACAGGATGACCTCGGTGCAGCTGCAAAGGGTTTCGTAAAGTCATGCTACAATAAGGGCCTTGATCCGATGGAGTACTTCTTTCACTCAATGGGTGGAAGGGAAGGTCTGGTGGATACGGCTGTGAGGACAAGCAGGTCCGGTTACATGCAGAGGAGGCTCATCAACGCCCTTGAGGATCTCAAGGTCCTTCCGGACAGAACGGTCAGGAACACATCAGGTGTTATAGTGCAGTTCCTTTACGGAGAGGATGGGGTCGATCCTTCAAGGTCCGTGAGGTCGGAACCGATAGATTATGAGGATCTCATCAATACCGCGATAAGGGAGGTGAACTAGATGGTGAACAGGGATGTAATTATTAAGAACAAAGGGGAACTGGTGGAATTTCTGTTATCTAGGGATCTTCCCGAGAATGCGGTAAATAAGCTGGCCGGTCCGGACTCAGAGCATTCCATTGAAGAAGTATTGCAGATGGGTCCTGCCCAGTTGGGACGGATTTCCGGGATCTCCGGAAAGAGGTTTCAAAGGGCCTTTGCATGGGTAGATCACGGGGGAGAACAGACGAAGGAAGAAGAACCCGGGAAGGAACCTCAGAAGAAAGGTGATACGGAGATCGCAAAGAAAGAAGGAGTGAGGTCCGAAAAGAAAGAGAGGAAACCTGAGAAGAAAGAGATGGGTTTCATATGGACCTCCCCGGACCTTGGATCCCTGGAAGAGGCCAGGGGTATTCTAAAGAAGAAGAAGAGCGTTCTCTGGCCCTGCAAGTTCTACGTTAACCTGAAGAGGTTTACGCTCCCGATCGAGGGTTTTGTTTACATAAAGTCCGATGCGGTCGCATTCAAGGCAAAGATAACCGAGATAATAACGGACAAGGAACCTGTACCCGAGCCCAAGGCCAAGGACAAGATCCCACCCCGGCTCATCAAGACGGTCCCAAAGGACAAAACACTGGCATACCTGAAGATCGTAAAGTTGGAAGAGCTACCCGGAAAGCTTCCGTTGAAGGCATTCACTACAGTGAACAATACTCATGTAAAGAGTGCAAGGCAGTATACTCTGATCTGGATAGAGAATTTTGAGACCCTCAAGAAGAATAACGAGTATCCGGAGGAAACTGAACCGGTGGTTGTTGAAGAGAAACCAAAGAAACTCCCTGTTCAGGAGGTTCAGGTCGAACAGTTCAAGCCGCTCATGGATGATATGGTAAAGGAACTGTGCATGAAGCGGAAACTGGACCTTCCATATGGTCTTCATTATTTACTTTCGGAAAGTGGGATCAAGGAGAAATGGACAGAGGAAGATATCGATGATATACTATCATCTATAGAGCCTGTATATCCAGTCTTTGTAGAGCAGCTGGGGGTTGAGAAAGCACAGAGTATTTCACCCAAGATGATTTACGACCTGTCCCGGAAGATCGCAGAGAAGAATATGTCCAAGAAGGCGATCTTCAAAATCTGCGAGCTTGCCTGGGAGCATTACCAGAAGCATCTGGTCAACCCCTATGAGTCAGTAGGTATTGTTGCAGCTCAGTCCATTGGTGAACCTGGCACACAGATGACCATGAGGACATTCCACTATGCGGGTGTAGCCGAGATCAACGTGACTCTCGGTCTTCCAAGGTTGATCGAGATCGTGGATGCAAGAAAGCTCCCCTCCACTCCCATGATGGAGATTCACATCAAAGAGGACCTTAATCTGGGATTGGATGAGATCAAGAGGTTCGTGAACACCAATATTGAGCTGACCCGTGTTTCCGATGTGGCCGATACCGAGGTGGATCTTGCCCGGATGTGCATAACCATTGTTCCCAGAGAGAAGGTTATGAAGAAGAAAGAGATAACCAAGAGCTATCTCATGAAGAGGATAAGGGAGACCAATAAGAAGATCAAGGAGAACCAGGTAGAAGAGGGAGAGGGCAAATATGTTCTCAATTTCATGGGCTACAAGAAGTTCAACTTCAAGACCATCCTCAATATGTGGGAATCCATCAAGAAATCCAAGATTCGTGGCATTGACGATATAAAAAGGGTCATAATCAGGCACGAAGGAGAAGAATATGTTCTCTACACCGAGGGATCCAGCCTGAAGAAGATCCTTGAGCTGAACGAAGTGGATGTGGCAAGGACCTCCACCAACAACATTATCGAGAACGGGCATGTTCTCGGAGTGGAGGCTGCAAGGAAGTCGATCTTCGAAGAAGCAAAAAAGACACTGTCAGAACAGGGTCTGACCGTTGACGCTAGGCATCTTATGCTAGTTGCCGATGTGATGGCAGTTGGTGGGACCATTCGGGCTATTGGCAGACATGGTGTATCAGGAGAGAAATCCTCGGTACTCGCAAGGGCTGCCTTTGAGATAACTTCCAGCCATCTCCTGACAGCTGGGACAACTGGAGAGGTGGAACCGCTTGCCGGAGTGGCAGAGAACATCATCATCGGACAGCCGATAACTCTGGGGACCGGGGCAGTGGA
>JAYEPK010000395.1:0-2487 GCA_034723935.1 Thermoplasmatota archaeon | reverse complement strand
TACTGTGTAAGCACATAAGCATCACGGTAGGCTGCAACCTCGCCAGCCACGGCCGATAACCCGGGTATATGGAACTGGTCATCGAACTGATCATAACCGGGTGAGCTGTGCAGTTTCCCGGTCGTCACATCCATCGGATTGACGACCATCACATATTCAAAGGGAACGCCCATTGAATGAAGCTCGGCCCAGGCTTCCTCCTGCGTATTGTAGGTCCGCTCCCCCTTCACAAGGGCCTTGTTCGTCTTCTTTGCTATCGTCGAGGCCCAGAGAGCTTCCTCGTGATCCTCAACGGTCAAGATACCTTCGAACCCCTTGAAACGTGCTACCGTCTCCGGGCCCATGTCAAGGATCAGATCCACATTGATCTGGTTCGTCACGGATGGGGGATTCTCGGGATCCTTCGTGAATAGGATATAATCATAACTTCCGAGCCCCATCTTGTCGATAGAGTCCATCTGATGGTCATCCAGTTCTCCCTCTGGCGTCAGGAAGAAAAGTGGATGATAGTTCCCCTTGTCATCCACTGCGAGGGATGAAAGCATGGTGGAGAACATGATGGAACCATTGTCCGCTGGTTCATCCATAAGCATGACATAGTTCCCGGGCACCTCCAGGTCCGGTTCATATTCCGGGCCCCTTTCCTTTTCTCCTTTCGGAAAGAACATCAATCCTGCTATCAGTAATGATCCGGCTACCGCCAATGCCATGAAAATCTTTCCCTGCTTCGTGCTGAGCCATTCCTTCAGCTGCATGGGACAAAATATGTGGCCTTACTTTAATTCTTTACGGTTGATCGCGAACAACAAGACGAGTGATCTGTCATAAACAGCAGAAAGACATGATGTTGAACTGCTCTAGTTTTAAGTACAAGTAATCACCTCTTCCAACGTTGTCTGGGGACAAGAATACCGATAATGGGACAGATCGGAAGGAACCGGTTGATCAGGATGGCCCGCCTGTACCGGATCCCGCGATGGAGATACAAAGGCTGAAGAAGGAGCTACGGCTCCGATCGGACCTGGCCATGGTCGTAACATCCTACAGATCTCCAAAGGAACTTTTACCCAACATACTATCAACACTATGCGAGGGATTTGGCGCCAAAGGAGGAGCGATCTTTTTCATGGACAGGGAAACAGATGAGATCCTCCTACGGTCCAGTTACGGACTTGACCCAACATACATTATAAAATATCAGAAGATCCACCTCGGTTCCCATGTTACAGGCAAGGTCGCTGAGACCGGCGAGGGAATGATCATAAAGGATGCTGCCATGGACAACCGGTCAACAAAGGGGGTCGTCGAGATCCTCCGTTACAGGAGTGCAGTTGTGACACCTGTCACATCAGAGGGAGAGGTCGTTGGCATCATTGCCCTCATCAGCGAGGAGCCGGATGTCTTCTGTGAGGAGGATCTGAAGAAGCTCGAGTTCATAGGCGCCCACATATCACTTGCCATAGTGAACTCCTTCCTAAATCAGGAGATCCAGCAAGAAAAAGAGAGGACCCTGGACATCCTCGAGAGGCTGGACGAGGGCATATTCGAAGCAGAGATCACCGAACCGATCGATATAGATCTGGACCCTGAAACACTGGCCCTCACATTCTATCAAAGAGCAAGGTTCAATCTTTTGAACCCCAGTTTCACAAGACAGAGCGGAAACGATGTCGCTGTAGATGACAGGATCGGAAAAGGGTTCGAGGAAGTTCAGCTCTTCCGCCTGCTGAAAGAGGCACTGAAGAAAGGAGAGGTCAAGGGGATCGAGAGGAAATGGATCGGAGAGCAGGAGAGATTGATGGAAATATCAATGGTCAGGGTCGATAAAGAGGATAGGATCAAGGGGATCAAGGGAGTGAGGCGCGACGTGACCAGAAGGCTGAGAATGGAAGAGGACACGATGGAAGCAAAGTCCAAGATGGAATTCCACCTGGACCTCCTCTCACATGACATCTCCAACATCAACACCTCCGTACTTGGTTTTCTGGATGTGATCGACAAGATGTTGATCTCTCCGAAGGACCTCCATCATTACATCGCCCTGAGCAAAGAAGAGATAGCACGCTCCTCACGACTTATCAGAAAGATAAAGACGCTTTCGAGAATTATCAAGGAAAAACCTTCACTCGGCTGCTCTGAGATCTCCAGGAAGATACAAAACAGCTTTGACATCGTAAAAAAACAGTATCCGGAGAGGATCATCAAATTGGAAGATCTCGGAATCAGGGATGAGATCCTGGTCACCTGTGATGAACTTGTTGATGAACTCTTCCAGAACCTCTTCAAGATAATTGTGGAAAGCCTCAACGGTGAGGAGATAGAGATAGCTGTCGAGGTCAAGATATGGGAATATGATAACAAGAATGGATATCTCTTCACATTCTCCGACAACAGCAAGAACGTCGTGGAGGAAACGGCTCCTGTAGGGAAGGAGGGCCCGGAAAGGACAGATCTTGATCTGACATGGGGACTGATCAAGGCTATACT
>JAYEPK010000394.1:0-2494 GCA_034723935.1 Thermoplasmatota archaeon | reverse complement strand
TCGGTTTCCACCGAATATGAATAATTTCCGGGATCAAGGTCCACTGCTGCTTTTCCCTCTTCATCCGTGAAGAGTTCAAATGAAGAGATGTCCCCGTTTGGATCAAAGACCCCGTTCAAATCGAAGATCCTTATTCTGGCCCCCTCAAATGTCCCTTCCATGTTACTGGTCTGGAGATAGAAATAGACATCGTGATCATATCTATTCAAGGATAGGTTGATCTCTTTCCACTCAAAGTAATCTATTTCAACCTCAGTAATGGTCCATTCATGTATCGGTGAATATGCTTCGACCAGGTAATTCCCCGGACCACCGACCTGGATCTCATAGTATCCCAGTTCATCGGTCTCGGCGTAGAAAAGCCGGGAGTATGTTCTATTGGTTATCCACACATCGGCATCTTCAACGGGCTCCCCCGTGTCCGCGTCCACAACATATCCGAAAATGAAGGTCGTAGCCTCTTCAAGGTCTTCCTTGGCCCCTTGAGATGCTCCGGAGCAAAGAGCGGTCAGGAACAATGAGATCAGCAGGACATACAGGACATTCCTCATCATAACACTCCCGATCCGAATATCGGAAGCTTAAGTATATATGCATTCAGGAAAAACCCTCATAAACCCTTCCAATGCTCTCCACCGGATATCAGGGCCCAATCGATCCTGCAATTCATATTCACCTCCCTCCCCCTGCACACTTTTTTTAACTACTCTAAGAGACAAATGACCACATGAAAGGCTGGGTGCTGGATGTCGGTCCGGACCATCAAAGGGACCTGATGGACCTCTGGATCGTGGAGGACTCTGGCAAGCGTACCATGCTCTCTCACCAATACTATCCCTCCATCACCGTATCCGGGAGCGAAAGCGACCTGAAAGAGCTGGAACGGTTCCTTTCGGACAGGAACGATATCAGGAACATCGAGAAAGGAGAGGCTCTCCTGGACATCCTCGACAAGCATCCCAGGAGATACATGAAACTCGAACTCTCCCGTTACAGGTCCACAACGGATCTGGCAAAGGAGATAGAAGCCTTCGGGAAGTACAAACGCTACACCCTCTACGATGTCGATCTCAGGCTCCCCACCCGTTACATGTACGAACACGGCATCCATCCACTTGATCATGTCAACATAGACGGAACATACCGAATTCTGGAAAGCTCCGACTGGAGCTCCGAGCCTCTTCCTCCGCTTCGGGCGTCCGTTCTCCACGTAACACCTGACCGGAGAGGAACAACCCCAAGGATGCAAGATCCCATCCGCTCGGTGAAGCTGGGTGAATGGTCCATGGAAGGTGAACCGGAGGACAGGATGATCGCCTCCATGGTCAGGGAGATGAAGAAGCAGGACCCGGACATTGTGGCCACCTTCGGAGGGGATTCCTTCGTGCTCCCCTATCTTCATGAAAGGGCAAGGGTCAACGACATGCTCCCATCTCTCAAACTGAACCGGACGAACGAACCTTTCAGAGCTCCCTCGAGGACCGGAAGGTCATATTTCTCCTACGGTCTCATCTACTACAAACCTCCATACCATCCACTCAAAGGCAGGGTACATCTGGACCTCGATAACTCCTTTCTCATCAGGGAGGGGGGACTCGTCGGTCTCTCCCTGCTCTCCAGGATGTCCAGGCTCCCACTTCAGACCATGGCAAGACTGTCACCGGGGTCTGCCATATCTTACATGGAGATCGTGGAGGCGATGAGAAGAGGACACTCGGTAAGATGGAAGAAGAACGTCCCTGAAGGCTGGAGATCCGCCGTTGAGCTGTCCAGATCGGACAGGGGCGGCCATATATTCGACCCCATAGTGGGAGCCTTCACCGACGTTATTGAAATGGACTTCTCATCCTTCTATCCACATATAATGTGGAAAAAGAACCTGTCGGTGGAAACGCTTCACTGCAGGTGCTGTTCCTCGCCGAACAGGGTTCCGGGACTCCAGTACCATTTCTGCAGGAAAGAAGAGGGACTGATCCCATCCGTGGTCGGAGATATACTGGAGAAAAGACTGCGCTACAAGAACTACTACAGAGAAGGAAAGGAAACAGGTGCCTTCGAGAGGGAACAGTTCCTCGGACCTCTGCGACCACCAGCAGGACCGGAACGCTTCAGACAGGCTTCGAACACCCTCAAATGGGTCCTGGTCACGTGCTTCGGTTACACCGGTTACAAGAACGCAAGGTTCGGCAGGACAGAGGTCCATGAATCCATTACCGCATATGCCAGGGAGATGATCCTCCGGGCCAAGGACCTGGCCGAGGAACACGGGTTCAGACTTATTCACGGAATAGTCGATTCGATGTGGATAACGGGTCCAAGGGACCGGGCCGAAGAGGTCGCATCGATCACGGAAAAGGAGATCGGGATACCTATCGGAGTGGATGCGATCTACAAGTGGATGGTGTTCCTTCCGAACAAGATGAACGGGGCGGGAGCGCTCAACCGATACTTCGGTCTGGGCGAAAACGGAGAGATGAAGTTCAGGGGGATCGAA
>JAYEPK010000393.1:0-10737 GCA_034723935.1 Thermoplasmatota archaeon | reverse complement strand
CCAGGTACACAGGAATCTCACCAATGCACTGCAGCTGGACCCCAAGAACGAGAAGGTATGGAAACTGAAGGCAGAGGCCTTCAAGGCACAGAACGAACTGGTCAAGGCACTCGAATGCTACAAAAGGGTCCTCAGGTTCGATCCTGATGATCAGGACGCTCTGAACAAGAAGACCTCGGTGGAAGCTCAGCTCGAAAGACGTGGGTGAAAGTCGGATAGGAATTAAATAATCATTATACATTCAGCAATCATGGATGTGAATGAAGGGGAGATCAATTTCGGGATAACACAACTGGATAATCTTTCCCTGGGATCGCTCAAACCTGGTTCCATGGGATTGTTCTACGGGAATGTGGGAACGGGAAAGAGTTCTTTCCTCGCCCATTTTCTTTTCAAGGGAGCGGATATGGACAGCAATGTGTGTCTGCTGACAAATGAGCCGCCCGGCAGGATAGCAACCCGTATATCATCCTTCGAGACCTGCAGGCCGAATTGGTTAAAAGATGGCTACATATCAATATTCTCGATCAGGGATCTGGCAGGATTGATCGGCGTTGACCTGGATAGGCCCTCAAGCAATGATATCGACCTGTTCCTGGACCTTATCTTGCAATCTCTGGACCATCTTGATGCGAAAAGACTTGTCATAGATCCGTTCAATCCCCTTCTCAGGATACTTGATGACAAGGAAAAGACATTCTTTCTCCAGAAGTTGAAGGACGGACTCCAGACAATGGGTGTTACGGCTTTCCTTGGACTGGACATGGAAAACGGATTGTCCTCTCTTGATAGCAAATGTCTTGAACCGAACCTGTTCGATGCCATCATCCGGTTCTCGAAGGAAAAGGAACCACCGGTAACCCTCAATACCTTCACCATCGAGAGGTGGAAAGGTTCTCCCCACGCAATGAACACGTATGTGATCGATGTCTCAAATGATGGGATCATTCTCATTCCAAGGATCAAGCCACTGGAGGTGAGATAGATGGAAGTTAGCAGGAGCAGTGAAATAAATGAGATCCTTCTTAGACCAGGGTCTCAACTTCATGTTATCTCAAAGGGTGAGAAATATCTCAGATCGTTCTCCGAGATCATCGGCCGACTCTCGAAGGAACAGGGTAAAAGAGGCATTCTCGTATCCACACTATGGTCCGCCAATGCTCTGTCCCGGAGAATATCCATCACAAAACTTCCAAAGGGGAGCCTGAAGGTTATCGATACGATCTCGCTTTCCCTTGGATCGGATCCATCGATCAACGACGATTTCGTTTACCTCTCCACACCCGTTTCCCTGGAGTCGATATTGATGGAGGTCGAGAGGCTGTTGATGTCACAGAAAGGCCAGTTCAACTTCCTCATCATGGATTCACTGTCATACCTCTCCAGATACTACACACCGGGACAGCTTAGTGAGTTCTTCCACTTCCTTCTGAACAGGATGATTGAAGAGGAAATGCTGATTGTCATTTTCGACCAGGACGGGGTTGAGGGATCACTGATCTCCAGGGAGTTGTCATCGGCGATCGATCAGACACTGACCATTTCCGACGGGGGTGATGGTAAATGAAATTGATGATCGGTAATAAGGATCTTTCAACAAGGATACAAGATCATATCGGAGAGAAAAAGGTCATCCTCTTCAAGTATGGACCAGGTAGCGGAGGGGATAGACTCCTCCTTGAGTTCTTCTCCAATACCCCGAAAAGCTTCAACTCGGTGTTGATATCGTCCCATGAAAGTAAAGAGGATCTGCTCGAGACCTTCAAGGACATTGGTGTTGAGAACCCACCGGATGTGATCTCACTTCTTACAATGCTTGATGCCAGCATCTCGGACATAGAGAAGAAGGACAGGTTCCTGAGCGATGGGATCATGGTAACAGATCTTCTGGAGATCTCATCGAACCTGAAAGAGACAAGGAGAAAGAAGCACCCTGAACAGGCGATGCTGTCCACCCTGACGATTTCAGCCAACAGACAGGTGCTTCCATTCTGGTTCGTCCTTGATTCCATCTCCGATATAGCTGGTATGACAGAGATGAAAGAACTTCTGATGAGATTGATGATCCTGAAGAGATCCATTCAGCGGAATGGTGGGATCGCACTCCTCGGGATACCGTTGAACTGTGATATATTCAAGGAGCATGAAACGACCTTCTTTGATGGTGTCGTAGAGGTCAGGGCAGAGAGGACCGGAGAGACCTGGACCCGGAAACTCTGCATCACAAACATCAAGGGAAAGGGAACACCGCCGGAGGAATGGACGATCGATCTCGCAAAGGATATACCCACGGCATTGTCGATGGAGTGAAGGACGTTTTTCTACCCGGAACGTAAACAGGCCACAAATCTTATAATTGTTGAGAGAGGCTGGATCATCATGGGTTTCTCCAGGGAATACGACCAGATGCATTCCCCGAAAGGATTCCCGTACCAGGACGCATTGCTCCCGATATTGGACCTCTATTCGTACAAACCCTCAAAATGCCTGAGGTGCGGTTGCGCACAAAGCACGACCTACCTGAGTATTTTGACCGAAACTTCCGACAGAAGCATCCTTTCAGGTGATCTGACGGTGAAAAGTCTCAAGATATGCAAGTGTATGAATTGTGGCGAAGAACGTCCTGTGAACCTGAATGAAGAGAGAGAGGCTTGATCTCAATTCCCCCTAATAAAGGTCAGGCCTCCTCTCGACCAGAACGGGTATCCGCTCCCTGAACTTCTTCATCTCCTCCGGATCCATTACGGCTGATGTAAACCCTTCCTTCTCTACAATATCTCCGATCATGTTGCCGAAAGGAGATATTATCTGGGAATGCCCCCCCATATTCTCCCTTCCGTGAGGGCCATATGCCCCGGAGGCGATCACGTAGCACTGATTTTCAATAGCACGTGCAAGGAGAAGGGCATCCCACTGGAATATCCGGAACATGGGCCACTGGCCCATATATATCAGGATATGAGAGCCGTCCACCACATTTCTTCTTGACAGCTCGGGAAAGCGAAGTTCATAACATATCAACGGAGAGATCCTAGCTCCCTTGATCTCGAAGGATGTATGATCGGATCCAGCCGTGAAAAAGAGATGCTCATCCGCTCTCGAGAAGAGATGGGTCTTGTCATATTCCAATAGCGTCTCTCCTTTAGCCCCTATAACAAAACAGCGGTTGAAGAACGACCCATTATCTTCCACGACCTGAGTGAACATGAGATGAGATCCCAGGTCCCTTGCCGCGTCCGACAACACCCCAATGACCTCGTCCGATCGTTCCGAAAGGCGCGGCAGGTCCTTGTATGGGAATCCAGTGGTGAACACCTCCGGCAGCACGAAAAGATCGACACTGCCACTTTCGGAAGCTCTTTTTACAAGATCAAGGGCTCCATGAAGGTTCCTGTCAACATCACCGAGATGGAGCCTGGGTTGAACAGCACATGCACTGATCGGGTCATTCCATTTTCCCCCCATTATATCGGACCCTTTCAAGAAAAGCTCCCCTCACAGTATCTCTCGGATCTCTCCGATCAATTTGGACTTTGAAAGAAAGCCTATCCTGATCTTTACCAGTTTACCGCTTTTGTAGAATGCGATGGTGGGGATCGATCTCAACCCCATGGACATCGCGATCTTCGTGTTCTTTGTCACATCCATCTTTCCTATGGCGACCTTCCCCTTCATCTCTCCTGCGAGCTGTTCCAGGACAGGAGCTATCATCTTGCAAGGGGCACATGAAGGGCCCCAGAAATCAACCAGAGCCACGCTGTGGTCCATTGTGAACTTATCCAAGGTGTCATCCATCAAATCTACCGGTCTATCGGGCCATTCCATCTTGTATCACCATTATTATTCATCATGATAGGAGGGGGGTATTTATTGTTTGTTTTCGAAGGGCATGCAAATGTATAGGAGGCAGTGTCAAGAACTTTTTAAAACATCGCATGAAGCGATCAGGTCGATGAACAGGGTTTTAAACGATATACATATTCAGATATGATCATATGTTGCCCGTATGGTCCAAGGAAGCATGTATAGAGTGCGTTGCATGCGTTGGAAGCTGCCCGATCGGAGCACTGCGTTACACAACGAACAGAAGGATAGTCGTTGACAGGGATGTCTGTACCGGATGTGGTCAATGCGCTCTTCTCTGTCCGATCGGGGCGCTCAAGATGGTCAAGGAGGGGGCGGATTGACGGAAGAGATCAGTGTTGACTGCCTGGTCATAGGTGCTGGACCCGCAGGGTCCATCACAGCCAGGGAGGTTTCCAGGGGTGGTTGGGAGGTCCTCATGATAGAGAAGAGGGCCGAGATAGGTGTTCCCGTAAGATGCGGCGAGGGAATATCAAAACAGCTTCTTGAGATGATAGGACTTGAAAGAGATGGTCGTTTCATCGACTCCGAGATGGACGGGGCAAAGATACATTCACCCTCAGGGCACACGATCGAACTCGGACCGGAGATCGCCGGCCCCGAGGTGGGTTTCGTAATAAAACGAGAATATTTTGACCAGAGGCTGGCCGAAGAGGCCGTAAGGGCTGGTTCCAGGGTCTGGGTCAGGGCCGAGGCAATGTCCATGGAAAAAGGAGAGGACGGCTACATCGTTGATGTGGACCACATATCAGGAAAGAAACATATCTCTGCAAAGGTGATCGTTGCAGCGGACGGTTTCGCCTCCAAAGTGGGAAGATGGGCCGGTATGGACACCAGCCTGAAACTAAAGGACATCGATACATGCATCCAGTACGAGATGGTCGGAGTGGATGTCGTCGAGAGGTACACGGAGTTCTTTCTGGGGAGCAAGATAGCTCCAGGAGGTTACATCTGGTGTTTTCCAAAGGACAGTGATACCGCAAATGTCGGAATTGGAATAAACGGTGCGATGATAGATGGACCTTCGGCGGCGAAAAGATATCTGGATTCCTTCATTGAAAATAATGAGAGGTTCGCAAAAGGGAAGATAACCGAGATCAACGGCGGTGGGGTTTCGGTCTCGCTTCCTCTGGAGGAGACTGTCTCGGACCATCTTGTCGTCGTGGGGGACGCTGCAAGGATGATAGACCCACTGACCGGTGGAGGGATATACAACAGTTGTTTCGCAGGTATCCAGGCCGGAAGGACGATTTGTGAAGCACTCGAGAGAGGCAACACATCGAAAGCTTCCCTGGAGATATACGATACCAGATGGAGAGAAGGACTGGAGACGGAGATGGCCAGGAACTACCTTGCAAAGGAGAAGCTGCTCGAGGTCTCCGATGAGATCCTGGACAAAGTGATCTCTGCCGTATCGGAATACGATCTCAAGGAGATATCAACGGAGGAACTGCTGAAGGCCGTCTCCTCCAAGTATCCGGAAGTGATGGAAGAGCTTGGAAGGTTGATATGAAACCTCATGACCATGTAACCTACTCCCTCATTTTCATACGTGAAAAATATATTGCATCACCAGATCAGGGTTCACTGAATTTATTCTCCCGGGGATTACAGCCCCCTTATCAAGGTTCCATTTTAATATCATCTTAACCATACACGGTCGAGGTGTATACATGGCAAAATATGCGAAAATTGATACGACCATGGGAACGATCATAGCCAAACTGGAGACGGAAAAGGCCCCGATCACAACCGAGAACTTTATGAAACTGGCCAACTCCGGGTTCTACAACGGACTCGTATGGCACAGGGTCATACCCGATTTCATGATACAGGGCGGATGTCCCAAAGGCACCGGGACGGGAGGTCCGGGCTACAATATCAAGGACGAGTTCCATCCCGAACTATCCAATTCAAAAGGTGCTCTCTCCATGGCAAATGCCGGACCGAACACAGGCGGATCCCAGTTCTTCATAGTCACCAAGAACGGCGGTACACCCTGGCTGAACAATCATCATTCTGTTTTCGGATTTGTCGTCCAGGGTCAGGATATAGCCGATAAGATATCCATGGTCCAGAAGGGACCGGGTGATAGGCCGCAGACCCCTGTTTCGATGAACATATCCATATTCGACCAGTGATCAGAACTCACTGCTGAGGAGGAGCGGTCGGATCGACCGCTGCCGGCTGTTGCGGGGCAGCTTGAGGTGTAGCACTCTGCTGTATCGGATCAGGAGAAGCAGGGGGCAATCCCTCCTGCGCGGGTAATGGTCCTTCCTGAACCTGTTCAGGCTGCGCAGGAGGTAGGCCCTGAACACCCGATCCCTGAGGCAGCTGCTCCTGCGGGGGTGTTCCGTACATCTGCTCTGCGGTCATCTGATTCTGATCTCCAAATATCATCTGGTCAAGAGATTGTTCTGGCACAGGTTGTACGACCGGAGCAGCAGGGATCTCTTCCTTGCCCTTCTTAACGAACACTACAAGGAATATGATAACACCTGCGATAATAAGAAGCATCACGAAGATAATCAGAACTATCCAGATCAATGACATTCCGTCACTATCGCTTTCCTGATCAACTATTCCAATATCATCTCCCACCTGAGGGGCATGGGAGCCAACACCGCCAGAATCCCATGATCTGATTATGGTATACTGTCCGTCATTGTGTTTCACCTGGGTCCTGATCGCTGCAGTTACGTACAACTGGAAATCCGGTCTTACACCCAGTTCATCCAGCTCCGCGATGGTGAGTATCACCTCAACACCGTCACCTGTATCCAATTTTCTTATTGATGGTGCCTTTTCATGCAACGGGTAATACAGAACAGATACCTGTCTGAGGTCGAACTCCATCCTGTTGTACCTGTAATTGCTCATGGGTACCGGGAACTCGTAGGTTGGAATGTCCAGCACAGTTGGCGATATCCTGTCCTCATCGAAATCCGGAGTGAGGAAGTAGATGTTCAATATCGGTTCCTGCTCCTTCTCCTCTGAGAAAATGAACTCCATCTTATCCCCGAACAGTATCCTGATCTTGTAGATCCGATCGGTGCTCCCTCTCTGACCGGAGACCGACAGTATGTCAATTGAGTAGGGGCCCGAAAATTCCATCTTCATCTCTTTCTGACTCCTGGTAAGGACAAGTGGGTCCGATGCATTGTCGGTGTAGGACATATCAATATCCTTTCCAACAAATATCTCACCCAGTATCCTGGTCTTCTCGACCTCTATGTTCCTTACCACCTCATCGTAGTATTCTCCGTCCGAGACATTGAGCCTTATCCTGTAATTGCCTTCTTCCTCGATGAGTGCACTGAAGGTCGGACCCTCACCGAAAGGCTCCCCGTTCTTGTACCAACTGTAAGTGAGGTTGTACCCATGCATCATGTCGGGATCCGATGAACGTGACGCGTTGAACTCGATAGGCCAGGTGGTATTGTAAATGAAGGTTTCGATGGGGTTGTCCAGAACAGCTCTCGGTGGATCGTTCACGTTCAGGATATGGAGAGTGAAATTGGAAAATACTACATGGTCGGTGGTCGGGTAATCCGGCCGCGGTGCAACGTCCTTTGCAAAACGATCGTCAACCCAGACGGAGACGGGATAATCTCCCACCATCTTGTTCTCGGTCATGAACTCCAGGACACCGTCATCATCATCGAAATCATATTCATCCTGGAACTCCAGCTGGACACCCGATCTTTCGTAGATGATATCCGTGATGTTCGTGCCGTATACGAGCCTCTGGTCGGTATCAGGGTCTACATCGAAGGCTTCGACCACTATATGGACAAGGGAATCCTCATCGAAAAAGTATTCCTTATCCGTCTCGAACACGGGAGTATCGTTCACTGGCATGACATAAACCCAGAACTGTTTCTCGAAGTACAGGCCGTTCTGGTCCGTGCATCGGATATCGAACTGCCCCCAGGTATTATTGTTTCCTCCCTTTATCCTCTTGGCCTTTGTGTTGAGATATGGACTGGACCAATCCGGTGCAGGTGTGAAGGAGATGTTGCTTCCGTCCGATTCTATCGTCACATCTATCATCTGGGCGGCGGATCCGTTCTTGAATACACTGAAGATGAGAGTATCGAAAGGATCCTTTATATCGCCTATCATCTCATTCGGTTGACCATGGTCTTCATTGACCCCATAGAAGCTCGTGTCCTCTGGTATGATAATGGAAAAGAAATCCCCCCCGCTTTCAAGCAGAGAAGGTCTGTCATTGACGTTCATAACCTTTATCCATATCTCTGCCTCAGAAGAACCTGAAGCATTGTATGCAACGATCGTGATCTTGAAGTACTCCTTATCATAGATAATTGAATTGAAATCCTCTCCATTATCTGTACACATTATCGATGTCCTTCCAAACACATCACTTCCAGGCCAGGCATCCATCCCGATCTCAATAGGTGTGTTCTGCCTGCTATATGGATTTGGATACATGATCTTGAAAGCAGTATCCTCCCACTCCCAATTGGGATCGTAGAAAAGATCAAGATCACCCAAGTTGGTCATATTCAGAATATTTTCCTTGGTTGGGAAATTCTCATAGAATGTGAACCTCAAGGTATCATCACTTACAGCCGACCTGTTCACGATAGGGCCATCGGCCCTTGTGGGCTCTGCTCTTACCTGATCGTCAGAATTATCTGCATTTCCAAATAAGAGCATTCCCGACGTAAGCAACATCAATACAATGAACATCTTCACGGCCCTGGACCAAAATATACCGGGATCGGTTGGCATAGTACCACCTCCATCACAGAAAAGTATCTGGATACAGGATACCTAATGCTCGAAGCATTATAAATATTTTGAAACCGGGTCTGTTCCTCGCAACATGAACCGAAGAACCATTTGCATGCTGGAAAATGCAATAAGCTATGTTGCAAGGGAAAGATATATAGATTTGGTCAAAGTTATAATGATCATCTTATGGAGGTGAATGATTGGAAAAGAATGAAGAAGAAGGGCTGGCCATCACCTTGAAGGTGAAACAGAGCAAGATATCATCGGTTGGATCAGGTGTCGCAAGGATGCATTCCTCTCACCTGGATTGCTTCGAGGAGACCGACCATGACATGGTCGTCATCAAGAAAGAAGGCAGATCGATCGTTGTGAAACTCGTCTCGGACAGATTGGCCCAGCAGAATGTCCTTATAATGAGGGAGGGGGATATGGAAGACCTGAAGGTAAAAGAAGGCGATGAGGTCACCATTGAACCGTATCACAAGATCACGAAAGAGATCAAGGAAAGATGGGACAAGTTCATTTCAAGGTTCAAGAAAAATGAAGAAGAGGAAAATGAGGAATAGGGAGGTTATGAAATGGGTATAGGACAAAGGATACAGGCCGTCTCGGTCACGCACCCTTTCTCGATGAACAAGAAGATAGACCAGTATCTCAGTGAGAGTCTGCCTGACCTTATGAACGAGTTCAAGATTGCGGACAGGAACGATCTTGCTGACATTGAAAAGGATTTCCTGGGATATGAGCAGAGAATGGATGCCCTCGAGACGTGGGAAAAGGGGTTTGATGCTGAGCTCAAAAACGCCCGGACCAGAATGGACCGGTTAAAGTTAAAATACGGATCGGGGTGATATAATATGCCATGGGATTGGACGACGTTCTTTTTCGTCATGATAATTGGTCTATTGGCCATTGCACTTATCCTTACGATCTTCTGGTTCATCAATCTTTCCAGGAACAAGAAGAAGGGACCATCACATGTGGAACTCTACTTCGACGAGAACTTCCGGAATATAATGGATGAATGGGATTTTTCCACCAGGGACAATGTCAAGGATTTCAGGAAGAAAATAAACACCAGATTGACCAAGGTCGGAAGTGAGATCAGCCTTCTCGAGACAAACAGGAACAAGCTCGACAGGAGAATGACCACCCTTGACAAGAAGATGAACAAGCTCGAGGGACTTTAAGGAGGTGCTGAAAATGACAGAAGAGATCATTGAAGAAGAACAGCAGGGAGGCGGATTCGTGAGTTGGCTGAAA
The DNA here is from genome assembly GCA_034723935.1 of Thermoplasmatota archaeon. GTDB lineage: Archaea > Thermoplasmatota > Penumbrarchaeia > Penumbrarchaeales > Penumbrarchaeaceae > JAYEPK01. Next base: position 849 of record JAYEPK010000393.1, on the reverse strand, counting down.
GGCATCTTCCAAAAAAATGAGATCGAAGAAGAGGAGGACCCGAAGTACAAGAGGAGGCTCCTCGATGGTAGGATCGAAAAATATCTTGACCAGAACATGGATTCTTACATACAGGAGTATGGGATCGTAACCGGCCTTGACCTTGAATCCTACGAGATCAGATACGGTGAGCTTACCGGCAGGGTCTCGCGGATGAAGGAATACATGATCGATGCGGATGCTCATGTATCCGCCATGGAAACGGAGATCGAAGAGGTCCAGAAGGCCTCGAAGAAGAAATGAGGTGTTTGACATGCTTGCAAAGATCATTGAGGATTATAAAGTTGTCAATTCGGTTGGGAACAACGTTGGGAAGATCAAGGACATATATATCGACCTGGACACATGGTTGATAAATTCCCTCGAAATATCACCTGGAACCATGAAAAAGGATATCCTGATCGATGTGGATGACATCGTCAAATTCGATGAGACCGACAAGATAATCATCGTCAAGGACGAGTTCGAATCAAAAGAGATACCCACCCATCCGATGAAAGGGAATTATCCGTTCGAAGAGCTCAGAAAGCACCATGTCGTGGACAGCGAAGGTGAAAAGATCGGCAAGGTGTACAATCTTGAGATCCCCTTCGAGAAGCTCAAGACCTTCAAGGTTTGGAAGGTCCTTATTAAAACGGGTTTCAAGGACCGAAGGCTCAGGATCAACACATCCGAGATCACCGAGGTCATGGATGATATAAAGCTTGCCAGGAAAAATGAATATTACACCGGCGAAGAGGAATGAGTGAAAGGTTCATCCCTCCTGTTGGTAGGAAGGTTCGATGTACTTCACCGAACCTTTATTTTTTC
>JAYEPK010000392.1:0-2507 GCA_034723935.1 Thermoplasmatota archaeon | reverse complement strand
TGGTGAGGCGGATGATTCTCCGGTGGTCATGATCGTTGTGGTGATCATTGTGGTCGTTGTCGTTGGGCTAGTCCTGATACTCTTCTTCATCAAGGGCGGAGGCGGTGGTGAGGGTGATGAAGAGGAGCCGGATATGCACTCATCGTTGGTCAGGATCTGAACCGGGAAGGAGAGCAAGCCTCCTTGCTACAAGGAAATAGGCAAGATACGTCGGAACGGTATGCTCCCCCGGTTGAAGGGAATGATCCTCACTGCCGAGATACTGTTCCACGGGTCTCACAACATTCACCTTCACAGGATCATCGGGGAGCACCACAGCATCCCTCAGGGGATCAAAATCATCTACTCTGTCAATAGGAACCTCGACCACCTTGAAACCGGTCTTGCCGTGAAGGGATCCGGGGCATCTGATGAGTCTCTTTATGTCCGTTGTTACTGGTTCATCTGTTTCTCCGCTCAGGTGTATCGAGGAATATGCCACAACAAGCTGAAGGAACATCTCCAGCTGCTGGTTTCTCTCGAATATGTCGAACCTGCTCGTGCCGACGATCCGGTGAAAGTTCTTCTCATGACCAAGTATGGACCTGCACATGTCCTTTCCCAGTTTGATCTTCCCCTTCTTCCCGAGCCAGAGAAGAAGATCGATCTTCCCCTTTTTGTCCCTTGCCGCAAGATCACTGATCAATCGATCCCTGCCGGTGTATATCTTGGATATCCAACCGCCTTTTTGGTCTTTTGGGAACTTCCTCTTTTCCTTGTGTGATCCGTATTTTGTGTTCACCGATACCGTTATCTTCGGAAAGAGCTTGTCAAGATCCAGCCCCCTGCCAGTGATGTAATCGACTATGTTCCTTCTGGCCCTGGAATCCAGTGGGAGCACGTCTGGATCCCTTACATGAACATGATATCCTCTACCTCCAGAAAAATAGAGTCGTGTATATTCCTCCGGAAGCCCCAGATCGTCGAGTATGAACTCGAAGAGAAGCCTTTTCACCTCCTCTTTAACCTGCTCCAACTGTTCGGTATAGGACATTGATTCAGCATCCGGAAGGTGGTCCGAATCAAGATCGAATATTAGGTCTGCTCCCATCCATGTCTTGAACTTGTCACCCATCGGCTGAAGGGAAGGGGCCCCGTAGTAGGCAACTGAATAATATGCATGCATGGGGACCGTATCCAGAAAGAACCCGTCCAGCTCCGATTTCCTGTTGAAGGAGATATGGCGGAACATCATCTTTCCGCCGAAGGGAAAGAAACCCCATTCTCTCCTTGCGAACCTGTACGGGGCATCGACCGAGCCCTTACGGTAGTGATCGGCGAAAACCCTCTTCAGGAACCTCAGCTCCTTTGGAACCTCATCACCCCTGAAAAAGGCCATGGGGAACAATGGTAACAAGGATATAAACCGAAGCCTCGAGAGTAGCCCGAAAGTAAGATCATATCCGGCCCGAGATCATCGTTTTACTGGATATGTCTCACAATTGTTATGAATGGTACATTTTGATGGACCCGCATGTTACAACCATTATAAGACCGCCCCAAAAACCATCTGGAGTGGGGAAACATAGCATAATGTTACAAGTTCCAGACAGATGTGACCCATTTCCATAAACTTGAAATATCAACGGTTTATTCCAAGAAAGGTTGGACCGAAGGGGTAGCTTCTTCCACCCCATTACAAACATCTGGCCGCCCCTCCGGATATACCAATATCGTGAACTCGACCAACCAAACCCGATTAAGCACCCGGTGAATGCCATGAAAGCAATGAACAAAGAACTCTGGATGCAATTTCTCGATAGAATGATCAAGGAGGATGAGAAAGAGGTAGTGGGTGTCAGATCCAAGGGATCGAAGTTCGTCTTCGCGCCCCTGGACAGCTCCTCAGACCTCAGGCTCGATTACGATGTCACCATTCTTCCTCCCAAGAAACAACTGCTACCTCCTCATGAGGAACTCCTGACGTATGATATATCAAAACCATTTGATGTACTTTCAAGTAAGGATGAATCTGGTAAGATCCTGGTTGGAGTACACCCCTATGACGTCCTTGCCATCCACCAGATGGATGAGATATACCTTGGGACCCACGTGGATGACCATTACGACAGCAGGAGAAAGAACACTCTTATCATCGCCTCCGACATACTGAACATATCTGAGAGGTCCTTTGCAGGATCCCTCGGAACCCACGTTGTGGAGAGCGGTTACGACCTTCTCGTGACCGATATCGGAAACTCCATGGTAATAGATGTAGGTTCGGAAAAGGGACAGGAGCTTCTGGACAGGTACGGACAGACAAGGAATGCAGGTCCAAAGGAGATCGAAGCTGTAAAGAGCATCAGAGAAAAGCTCCCGGGTAAGTACAAGAGAAAGCTCAAGGTGGACAAGTACGAGTGGGAAAAGCTCCTCTCGGAGAACTATGAACATCCGATCTGGGAAGAGAATTCCAGTAAGTGTCTTTCCTGCGGAAGCTGTACGCTTGTATGTCCGACCTGTTTCTGTTA